>NZ_KV788651.1:0-9659 GCF_001807385.1 Brachybacterium sp. HMSC06H03
TCCGGCGGGCTCCGACGGGGCCATCCGGTGCTGCTCGACGCCGCCTGGACTCCGGCCGCCGCGGAGGCCGCGCACGCGGACGTGGGCGCCCGCGGCCTGCTCCGCGCCCGACGGGATCAGGTGCAGCTCGTGGACTGCACGGATCTCGACGACGGTGCGGACCTCGACCTTCCCGAGGACCTGTGGCGGCTGGACGTGCGGGGCTGACCTCTCAGCCGCTCGCAGCGGTGCGCGCATGCAGCGGACCGCTGCCGTCGCGCAGCGGCTCGACGGTGCGGCGCTCGGCCCGCACGGCCAGGATCTCCGCGAGGATCGCGACCGCCACCTCCGCCGGGGTCCCCGCCCCCACATCGAGGCCGATCGGGGAGCGCAGCCGCGACAGCGCCTCCTGGCCCACCCCGGCCTCCCGCAGCGCCGTGCGCCGATCGCGATCGCTGCGCCGGGACCCCATCGCACCGACGTAGGCGATGTCCAGCCGCAGAGCGGCGACGAGCACCGGCACGTCGACCTTCGGATCGTGCGTGAGCACGCAGACCATGCTGCGGGCATCGAGGTCACCGCGCTCTGCGGCCGCGGCGAGGAACCGGTGCGGCCAGGCACGCACCACCTCCGCCCCCGGGAACGCCGTGGGATCGGTGAACGCCGGCCGATGGTCGCACAGCGTGATCCGCAGCCCGAGCGGCCGCGCCGCCTCCACCAGCGCCTGCCCGAAGGCGTTCGCCCCGAACACCACCAGGTGCGCGGGCCGGATGCGGGACTCGACGAAGAGATCGATCGTCGAGGCGTCCGAGGGGAGGCGGAGGGTGCCGGTGCGCGCCTCGCGGAGCATGGCGGCGACCCGGGCGCTCCCCGCCTCGAGCATCTCCGGGGGGAGCAGGGCCGTGAGCGCGCCGCGGATCTCCTCGGACCTGTCGCCTGCGAGGAGGACAGCGCGCGGACCGTCGGCGTCCTCGCCCTCGGACCGGGCCGGGCGCCGTGCGTCGTCGCCCTCGGGTGCGGCCGCCGGTGGAGCGTCGGACCCGTGCGGCAGGCGGGTCACGTAGGCGGCGGGGGCGGGGTCGTCGACCGTGCCGAGGGGGCTCTGGGTCCCCGGGGGCGGGGGAGCGAACGGCTGGATCAGCACCTCGAGCGAGCCCCCGCACATCAGCCCGACGGCGAAGGCGTCCTCCTCGCTGAACCCGAAGCTCCGGACGCTGCTCCTCCCGGTCTCGAGCGCTTCGCGGCAGGCCTCGAGCACCGCCCCTTCGACGCAGCCGCCGGAGAGCGAGCCGTGCAGTGCGCCATCGGCGCCCACCAGCATCGAGGTGCCCACGGGCCGCGGCACGGAGCCCCAGGCGGAGACGATGGTCGCGACGGCGCAGGGGACCGGATCGGAGGGCCGGGCGAGGCGCTCCCGGGCGCGGTCCAGGATATCGAGCACCTCCTCACCCTACGCGGTGGCCCGGACCAGCACGAGGGTCACGACCTCTCGATCGGACGCCTGGTCATCGCGCACCCTTCCTATGACTGGGATCACACCTGCTAGGGTCTCCGGGAGCGCCGGTCCTGCTCCCCGGGCCGGGGCGACGAACAGAACGAAGGAGTTGTGTCCGTGACCACCCCGTCCTCTGCGGCCTCCGGCCGCCCGCCCCAGCCGGGCTCCTCGCCTGACCGCGGCCCAGCGCAGCATCCCGGCGCCCCGCCCTCCCCGACCCCCGAGCAGTTCCAGGCCGTCCAGAAATCCGAGGAGTTCGGCCGGCTGCGCTCGAGCTTCCGCAGCTTCGCGATCCCGATGACCGTCGCGTTCCTGGTCTGGTACTTCGCCTACGTGCTGCTGTCCACCTACGCCGAGGGCCTGATGTCCACCCCGGTGCTGGGCAACCTCAACCTCGGCCTGCTGATGGGCATCAGCCAGTTCCTGATGACCTTCCTGATCACCTGGCTGTACATCCGCCACGCGAACCGGAACCTCGACCCGATCGCGGAGAAGCTGCGCGATGAGCTGGAGGGCGAGCACTGATGGAGTTCGGCAACCCCCTGTTCAACATCGCGATCTTCCTCGCCTTCGTGGTGATCACCCTGATCGTGGTCATCCGCGTCTCCAAGCAGAACGTCACCGCCGGAGACTTCTACCACGGCGGCCGCGCGTTCTCCGGCCGGCAGAACGGCATCGCCATCGCCGGCGACTACCTCTCGGCCGCCTCCTTCCTCGGCATCGTCGGCGCTGTCGCGCTCTACGGCTACGACGGGCTGCTGTACTCCGTCGGCTTCCTCGTCGCCTGGCTGGTGGCGCTGCTGCTGGTCGCCGAGCCGCTGCGCAACACCGCGAAGTACACGATGGCCGACGTGCTGAGCTTCCGCATGCGTCAGCGCCCCGTGCGCACGGCGGCGGCGACCTCCACCCTCGCCGTCACCTTCTTCTACCTGCTCGCGCAGATGGCGGGCGCCGGCGCGCTCGTCTCGCTGCTGATCGGCATCGAGGGCCGAGTGGGCCAGTCGATCGTGATCGCCGTGGTGGGCGTCGTGATGATCGCCTACGTGCTCATCGGCGGGATGAAGGGCACCACCTGGGTGCAGATCATCAAGGCGGTGCTGCTGGTGACCGCCGTCGGCGTCTCGACGGTGTGGATCCTGGCGCTCAACGGCTTCAACCTCTCCGAGGTGCTCGGCAAGGCCGTCGCCGAGCACCCCGACGGCGCCACCATCCTCGAGCCGATGCACCAGTACGGCACCTCCGGCGCGACCAAGCTCGGCTTCGTCTCCCTGGCGATCGCGCTGGTGTTCGGCGCAGCCGGGCTGCCGCACGTGCTGATGCGCTTCTACACCGTGCCGACGGCGAAGGAGGCCCGTCGCAGCGTCGTCTGGGCGATCGGGCTGATCGGCGTCTTCTACCTGTGCACCATGGTGCTCGGCTTCGCCGCCGCGTACATGGTGGGCGTGGACGTGATCGGCACCCTGCCCGGCGGCTCGAACTCCGCCGCACCGGCGCTCGCCTACGCCCTCGGCGGCACCGTGCTGATGGGCATCATCTCCGCGGTCGCCTTCGCGACGATCCTCGCGGTCGTGGCGGGCCTGACGATCACCGCCTCCGCCTCCTTCGCGCACGACATCTACAACGGCGTGATCAAGGACGGCAGCGCCACCTCGGCGCAGGAGGTCCGGGTCGCCCGGCGCACCGCCGTGGTGATCGGCGCCGTCTCGATCATCGGCGGCATCCTCGCCGCCGAGCAGAACGTCGCCTTCCTGGTCTCGCTCGCCTTCGCGATCGCGGCCAGCGCGAACCTGCCCTCGATCCTGTACTCCCTGTACTGGAAGCGGTTCAACACCCGCGGCTCGCTGTGGAGCATCTACGGCGGACTCGGCAGCGCCCTGGTCCTGATCACCTTCTCCCCGGTGGTCTCCGGCTCCGAGACGGCGATGATCCCCGGGGCTGACTTCGCCTGGTTCCCGCTGACGAACCCGGCGATCATCTCGGTGCCGCTGGGCTTCTTCCTCGGCTGGCTCGGCTCGGTCACCTCCTCGGAGCACGACGAGCTCAAGCAGGCCGAGATGGAGGTCCGCTCCATGACCGGCGCCGGCGCGGAGAAGGCCACCCAGCTGCACTGAGCCGGAGCTCGGCTCCTCGCTCGCCCCGCTGTTGCCATGTCATGTGACGCCCTGTTCCACCTGTGGAACAGGGCGTCACATGACATGGGGCCGACGTCCGCGAGACGAGGGCGTGGCGCGGGCTCGTCGCGTCGGTGCTGGGCGTCCTCGACCGAGACGTCGGAGGAGCCGTGGATCGTCAGCGCGAACGGTCCCTGTCCGGGGAAGGTGTGCGTCTCGCGGACGGCGGCCCAGTGGCGGGGGATCGGCTGCATGGGCCCGACCGCACCCGCCACGGGCCGCCCGTCGGGGGCCTCAGCCGATCGAGGCCTCGAGGGTGATCTCCACGCCCGCGAGCGCCTTGGAGACGGGGCAGGTCTGCTTGGCCTCCTCGGCCAGGCGCTGGAAGTCGGCGTCCTCGATGCCGGGCACCTGTGCGGTGACGGTCAGGGCGATCCCGGTGATGCCGCCCTCGCCCGCGTTGAAGGACACCTTCGCGGAGGTCTTCATCGAGGTGGGCGGGGTGTCGTTCTCGGCGAGCATGTTGGAGAACTGCATGGAGTAGCAGGCGCTGTGCGCGGCGCCGATCAGCTCCTCGGGGGAGGTGGTGCCCTGCTCGGCGTCCTCCGAGCGGGCCTTCCAGGAGAGGTCCATGGTGCCGAGCTGCGAGGTCTCCAGGGTGGTGCTGCCGGAGCCGGAGATCAGGTCGCCGTTCCAGGCGGTCGAGGCGGTGCTGACGACGGTGCGGGGCATGGTGACTCCTTCGGTCGAGGGTCGCGCCCGCGCTCCTGCGGGGGCGCTCCTGCCACGCTAGCCCGGACCCGCGCCCACGTCGATGCCCGCCAGGCGGAGCCGTCAGAACCTGCCCCCTCACCTCACTGCAGCGACTCGAACTTCCTCGCCCAGGCGGAGCCGATGGGGTTCGCGTCGGCGACCATGATCCCGAAGCGGTCCCCGGCGATCTCGGCGACCTCGGTCAGGGCCACGCGCCGCTCGTGCTCCGGGGAGTGGGCGAGGCGTCGCACCCCGTCCTCGAGGATCTTGCGGAAGGAGTCGGTGCGGCCCAGGAACGCGACGAACGGCAGGCCGAACCTCTCCTCGTAGCGGGCGGAGAGGTCGCGCAGCGCCTCCACGTCCTCCTCGGCGAGGCTGTCCAGGGCGAGGGAGCCGACGTCCTGGCTGATGCTGCCGGCATGCTCCTCGTCAGCCGTGACCAGGGTGGCCATGTCCGGATAGGCGCGCACCAGGGCGTCCTGCTCCTCGCGGTCGGCGGTCAGCACCGCGTCCTCGATCGCAGCGCGCAGCGCGGGCGCGTCCGTGAAGGGGCGTGCCTCCCAGGCCCGCTCGAGCGGCCAGGTCGCGCCGTTGAACAGGGTGCCGAAGATGCTCACGAACGCGTCGCGGTCCATGGCGTTCACGTCCTCGATGCCGATCCGTCGGCCGGCGGCGTCGGTGGCGACGTTCGCGCCGCGCTGGCGGCCGAGGTGGAAGAACAGGATGTTCAGCACGATCGCGGTGAGCGTGCCGACGGTCACGCCGGAGGAGACGAACACCTGCGCCCAGGAGGGGAACACTCCCGCGATGTCGGGCTTGAAGCTCACCAGCATCGCCAGGCCCAGCGAGGTGCCGACGATGACGGAGTTGCGGTTGTCGGTGAGGTCGACCTTCGACAGGGTCTGGATGCCCACCAGCGCGACCGAGGCGAACAGGGCGAGCGAGGCGCCGCCGAGCACGGGGGAGGGGATCGCGGCGACGACCGCGCCGGCCTTCGGCAGCACGCCGAGGACGATCATGATCACGCCGGCGCCCGCGACGACCCAGCGGGACTTCACCTGGGTCAGGCGCACCAGGCCGATGTTCTGCGCGAAGCAGGTGTACGGGAAGGAGTTCAGCACGCCGCCCAGCAGGGTGGACAGGCCGTCGGCGCGGATCGCCTCGGAGATGTTCCTCGGCCGGATGCGCTTGCCGACGATCTCGCCGGCGGCGAAGACGTCGCCGGTGGTCTCCACCATCGTGATCAGCATGACGATGATCATCGAGATGATCGCGGTGAGCGAGAAGGTGGGGATGCCGAAGTAGAAGGGGGTGGTGACCCCGAAGGCGGAGGCCTCCGTGACGCCGCTGAAGGAGGTGTCCCCGAGCAGCACGGCCACGGCGGTGCCGATCACCAGGCCCAGCAGCACCGCGATCGTGCCGAGGAAGCCGCGGAAGAACCGCTGGACCAGGACGATCACGGCGAGGGTGCCGAGCGCGTAGAGGATGTCGCGGGTGGCGGGGACGCCCTCGGCGTAGTTCGTGATGTCCCCGGCGGAGACGCCCAGCAGCGTGATGCCCATGGTGGTCAGCACGGTGCCGATCACGACCGGCGGGAAGAACCGCAGGATCTTCGCGAAGTACGGCGCGACCAGGAAGGTGAACAGTCCCGCGACGATGATCGAGCCGTAGATCATCGGCAGGCCCTCGGCACCGCCCTCGCCGCCGGTGGCCGCCAGGCCGATCGCGATGATCGGGGAGACGGCGGTCGTGGTCACGCCCTGGATGATCGGAAGGCGCACGCCCACCTTCCAGAAGCCGACGGACTGGATCAGGGTGGCGATGCCGCAGGTGAACAGGTCCGCGTTGATCAGGTGGATCGTCTGCTCGGGCGTGAGGCCGAGGCCCGAGGCGATCAGCAGCGGCACGATCACGGCGCCCGCGTAGAAGGCCAGCACGTGCTGGATCGAGAGCACGGTGAGCCGGCCGGGCGGCGGCACCTGGTCGACGGGGTGCACGGCGCGAGGGGCGGTCGCGTCCGGGGCGGGGGCGGCGGCGGAGGTCATGGGCGTCCTAGGGATCCGTCGGGCGAGGGGCCGACGCAGGGGTGGGGGCGGGCCCGGCGCACCGGGCCGCGCACCAGCGTAGGCCGGGGCGGTTGGCCGCGGCCTCCCCGTTCGGTCCGCGACCGGCCCTTCCGAGGGCCGTACGGGCCCCTGACCGGCGCGGCGAGGGCTGACGTGAGATCGATGGCACCGGATGGAACGCCCTGGCCGATCGCGGCGGGGAGGGGTACAAGGGAGGGGTGAGCACCCCCGAGCAATCCGACGACCCGGCCTCGACGACCTCCGTGGCCTGCGCGCCCATCGCCCCCGTCGGCCGGGGCGGCCGGGTCGTCGGCGCGGTGCTCGCCGTGCTCGCGGTCGCGACGATAGCGGTGAACCTGCGCCCCGGCGCGACCGGCGTCGGCCCCCTGATGGAGCCGATCGTCTCGGCCTACGGGCAGGGACCGGCCGCCTCCGGCCTGCTCACCGCCCTGCCCTGCCTCGCCTTCGGCGCCCTGGGCCTGCTCGCCGTGCCGATCTCGCGCCGCCTGGGCCTGACCGGCTCGATCGTCGCCGCCTTCGTGCTCTCCGGGGTCGCGCTGCTGCTGCGGCCGGGCACCGAGGTGTTCGGGCTGTTCGTGGCGCTGTCCGTGCTGGCCCTGATGGGGCCCGCGCTCGGGAACGTGCTGGTGCCGGCGTGGATCAAGCTGCACGGCGGACGCCGCACCGTGGGGCTGATGACCCTGTACAGCGTGGTCCTCGCGATCGGCGGCTCCGTCGGGGCGGCCCTCGCCGTGCCGCTCACGGGCGGCGCCGCCGACGGCTGGCGCGGCTCCCTGCTGTTCTGGGGTGCGGTGATGGCGCTGCCGATCGTGGTGTGGGCCGTGGTCCTCACCCGCACCGGGCACGACTTCCCGCCGGCTCCGCCGAGTGCCGGAGGGACAGGCGGGCCCCGCGTCTCCCTGCTGCGCTCGCCCACCGCGATCGCGCTGACCTTCATGTTCGCGCTCCAGTCGCTGAACGCCTACACCCAGTTCGGCATGCTCCCGCAGATCCTCGCCGACGCCGGGATCAGCCCCGCCAGGGCCGGGATGCTGGTCGGGGTGATCGCCGGCTGGGGACTCGCGGGCGGGCTCGTGATGCCGACGGTCATCGCTCGCGCCCCGGGGCTGCGCTTCGTCGTGGCGAGCTTCGGCGCGCTGACCACGATCGGCTATCTCGGCCTGCTGCTCGCCCCGACCGTGAGCCCCCTGATGTGGGCATGCGTGCTCGGGATCGGCGGCTTCGCCTTCCCCACCGCGATCGCGCTGCTGCCCGCCCGCACCCGCTCCCCGCAGATCACCGCCCGCCTCTCCGGCGCAACCCAGCCCGTCGGCTATCTCCTCGCCGCGATCGGCCCGATTCTCGCGGGCATGCTCCTGGATGCGACCGGCTCCGCGGCCGTGGTGCTGTGGTTCCTCGCCGGCACCGGCGTGCTGCTCGCGATCGCGGGCTTCCGCGCCGGGCTGCCACGGATCGTCGACGACGAGCTGGCCGGCTGAGCGAGGGCCGACGGGCCGCCCGCGCGCCGGTGCGCCCTGCAACTCGAGGCGCTCCGACGCGCCGCCCCGGATCCCGTGGGAAGATGCCCCCATGAGCCTCGTCCGCACCCTGCGCATCCTGGCCTCGCAGCGGCCGTCCCTGCCCCCTCGCTCCGTCGCCGACCCCTCGCGGGTACGCCGTGTGCGCCACGACCACGTGCCCGTGACCTGGATCGATCCCGGGCTTGCGAGCACCGCGACGATCGTGCACCTGCACGGCGGCGCCTACGTGCAGGGCGAGTCCCGCCAGACCTGGGAGTGGCTCGAGGAGGTCGCCCGCCGCGCGGGCACCGCCGCGGCGATGATCCACTACCGCCTCGCGCCCCGCCACCGCTATCCCGCTGCGGTCGACGACGTGCTGCGGGCGCTGGCCGACATGCAGCGCGAGACCGTGCTGCGCCCCCGTCGCTGGGTGCTCTCCGGGGACAGCGCCGGGGCCGGGCTCGCGCTCGCCGTCGCGCAGACCCTCGCCGCCACCGCGGGCGAGGCCCCCGCCGCGCTGCTGCTCGAGTCGCCATGGTCGGATCTCTCGCGCGAGGACCACGGGGAGGAGAGCCTGAAGGTCGCCGCCCGCCTCTACGCCGGTGCCGTGCCCCGCACCGAGCCGCGGCTCAGCCCCGCGCTCGGGGACCTCACCGGTCTGCCGCCCGTGCACCTCGTCGGCGGGGACCGCGACCCGCTGGTCCACGACGGCCGGCGCCTGATCGCCGCCCTCGCCGAGGCCGGCGCCGAGCACGAGGTCCTCGAGCTGCCCGGCGGCGGCCACCAGGTCGCCGTCGCGGCCGACGGTCCAGCTGCGCAGGAGGCGCGACGCTTCCAGATCGCCGCCGTCCGCGCGGCCCTCGGCATCGACGAGCGCGCCGCCCGCTGACCTGCCGCGACAGCACCCGCCGGGCCGGGGGTGTACGCCGTGCTCCAGGGCGTCCGCTCAATACATGACGCTGTTCAGAATTGCGGGCGGGAGAGGGGGTTATCCTCTCGCCATGAGCGGAGCAGACCGAGGGGTCGGCGGGTACGTGATCTGGGGCGGCAGTCCGCGGGCGGTCGCGCGGGTGCGCGATGCGGTGGTCGGGCATGCCGCGACCGGGACGCTGCGCCTGGTCGTCCAGCAGCTCGCCCTCCACGAGGAAGGGCGCGAGGCCGGCGTCCACGAGATCATCGACGCGATCGTCGACGTCGGCGGGAACCTCGTCGCCTACCCGGTGCGGGAGGCGGTGCGGGCCGATGCCGCCGCCTCCGCCGCGCTGGACGGTGCCCTGGCCCAGCTGCGGGCCGACATCGCCGAGGAGCTCACCTCTGCGGTCGACTCGCTCGAGGTGGTGCTGGACCGCGACGGCCGCCGCGAGGTGAGGCTGCTGCTGCAGGTCGAGGTCTCTCCGGGCGAGCTGGAGGACGATCCCGCGCCCGATGCCCTGCACGACGGCGACTTCCACATCCACCACTACGCGCCCGCGCTCGACGACCTGCGCGACCGTGTCGCCGCGCCGTCGCCGAGCCCGCTGCGACGCGTGCTGGGCCGGATGCGCGCGAGCCTCGCGCACCGACGCGTCTGATACTCGCCGTCAGCTGCTCTCGACGACCGGGGCGGAGGCGTGCGTGCCGGTCCCGTCCGCGCCGGGGCCGGGGCACATCCCCGCCGCGGTCGCACCGGGCAGCGTGAGCCCCATCGCCGCGGCGAGGGACACGCCGAGATCCGCCCAGGAGCCCTCGACCCCGG
>NZ_KV788652.1:0-11269 GCF_001807385.1 Brachybacterium sp. HMSC06H03
GGACCCACGCCGCGCAGCGGCTCCGATGTCGCGCCCGCTCCCGGGGCCGACGCGCAGGACGCGTCCCCGGCGGACCAGCAGCCCGCGGGAGAGCCCCCCGGCGGCGAGGGATCGACCCGCAGCGGCCTCGGCGCCGTGCTCCAGGAGGAGGAGTTCTCCGTCGCCGACGCGATCGGCGGGCGCCGCGGGATCGTGGAGTCGGTGCTGCCGACGCTGCTGTTCGTCGTGCTCTTCGTCGCCACGGGCGCCGTGGGCCTCTCCGCGGGCGCCGCGGTCGCGGCCGTCGTGGTGATGCTGGTGGTGCGCCTCGTCCAGCGCCAGAGCCCCTCGACCGTGATCGGCGGGCTGATCGGGGCCGCGCTCGGCGCGGTCCTCGCGGTCCGCTCCGGGGAGGGGTCCGACTTCTACTGGCCGGGCATCGTCACCAACGCCGTCTCGCTGGCCGTGCTCCTGCTCTCCCTCGCCCTGCGGCACCCGCTGGTCGGCGTGGTCGTCGCGCTGCTGGACCCGCGGGTCTCGGACTGGCGCGAGCACGAGGACGGCCGCCGCGTCTACACCCGCGCGACCCTCCTGTTCGCGGGGCTGTACGCGGCCAAGCTCGCTGTGCAGCTCCCGCTGCTGCTGACCGGCCAGGTCGCGGCGCTCGGCGCGGCGAAGATCGCCATGGGCCTGCCGGCCTTCGCGGTGATCGCCTATCTCGTCTGGCTCATGCATCGCGGGCTGCTCGCCCGCCGCGGCCTCCGCTGAGCCCCGACCGGCGCGGTCAGCGCACCGTCCACTGGATGAGATGATGGTGCACGATGTGCCCGCCGAGAGTTCTGCCGCCGTCCGAGCCGGGCTCGGACCCGGAGTGGAGGAGAGTGGTCCGATGACCCCCGATGCCGACAGCGCGCCGAGCAGCCCCGCCCCCGGCGGCCGAGTCCTCACGGTCACCGCCGGCCCTCCCGCGGCCGGCGGCACCTTCGTGGCCCGCCACGAGGGCCGGGTCGTCTTCGTGCGCGGCACCGCACCGGGGGAGACCGTCACCGCCCGCCTCCTCGAGGACCCCCAGGCGAAGGCCGATGCCCGCTTCTGGCGCGCCGAGGCGCTCGACGTGCTAGAGGCCGGACCCGACCGCGTCCCCACGGTGTGGGAGGAGGCCGGGGTCGACGGCGTCGGCGGCGCGGAATGGGCGCACATCGCCCTGCCCGCCCAGCGCCGCATCGCGAGCGAGGTCATGCAGGAGCTGCTGCGGCGTGCCGGGGTGACGAGCTTCCCGATCGAGCAGGTGCAGGTCGAGCCCGCCCCGCACGACGCCGACGGGCTCGGCTGGCGCACCCGGGTGCGCTACGCCGTCGGCCCCGACGGGGAGGTCGGGATGCGCGGCTGGCGCTCCCACGAGGTGCGTCCCGTGGGCGAGGATCCCCTGTCGGCCTCCGCGGTGCGCGCGCTGCGCCTGGGGGAGTGGACCGCCCCCGAGGGCACCGAGGCCGTCGACGCCGTGGCCCCCTCGGCCGGTCCGGCCTCGGTGGTGCTGATCGGCCGCGACCTGGATCCCGAGACGATCGAGATCCCGGAGAGCTGGGGCGACGCCGACGTCGCGGTCCGCACCGCCCGCGGTCTCGTCCCGCTGCGCGGCGACGGCACCGTCCACGAGCGCCTGGGCGAGCGGATGTTCACCGTCAGCGCCACCGGCTTCTGGCAGTCCCACCGCCGGGCCGCGGAGCTGCTCACCGAGGTCGTCGACTCCGCCCTGCACGCCCCGCGGGGCGGCAGCGCCTGGGACCTCTACGGCGGCGTCGGCGTCTTCGCCGCGGTCGCCGCGGAGCAGGTGGGCACGGGCGGCTCGGTCGTCTCCGTCGAGGGCAACCGCCGCGCCTCCCAGCTGGCCGCCCAGAACCTCGAGGACCTCCCGCAGGTCTCCACCGCCACGGCCGACGTCACCGACTGGGTGCGCGCACGCCGCGGCGGGGTCGACGCGGTGGTCCTGGATCCGCCGCGCGCCGGCGCGGGCGTCGAGCTGATGGGGCTGCTCGCCGGCGCCGTGCGCCAGCGCATCGTGTACGTCTCCTGCGAGCCCGCCACCCTCGCCCGCGACCTCGCCGCGATCGAGAGCAAGGGGTGGCAGGTCAAGGACCTGCGCGCCTTAGACCTCTTCCCGCACACGCATCACATCGAGTCCGTCGCGGTCCTCGAGCGCGCCGCGGGCTGACCGGGCCGACACGCGCCCGGCGCAGATGACGCCCTGTCAGGACCGGGGGGTCCTGCGTGGTATGATTTATCTTGACTTCAAGATACTTGCCGGGGATCCGCCCGGCACCCCCTCCCCGACCCGCGCCCTCCGCGTCGGGCCCCGAGGTGCGCGATCGCCTGCCGTACGCGGGCGACGCGCCTACGATGGAGGGGTCGAACCCATACCGAAGGAGTGCGTCCGATGAGCACTGTCGACTCATTCGCCGCGAAGCAGAAGCTCGAGGTCGGCGGCACCGACTACGAGATCTATGCGCTCGACGCCGTCGAGGGCGCCGAGAAGCTTCCCTACAGCCTCAAGATCCTGCTCGAGAACCTGCTGCGCACCGAGGACGGGGCGAACATCACCGCCGACCACGTCCGTGCGCTCGCGAGCTGGGACGCGACGGCCGATCCGTCCGTCGAGATCCAGTTCACGCCCGCCCGCGTGATCATGCAGGACTTCACCGGCGTTCCCTGCGTCGTCGACCTCGCCACCATGCGCGAGGCCGTCCAGGACCTCGGCGGGGATCCCGAGCGGATCAACCCGCTCGCCCCCGCGGAGATGGTCATCGACCACTCCGTGATGATCGACGTCGCGGGCCGTCTCGACGCGCTCGAGCAGAACATGGAGCTCGAGTACGAGCGCAACCGCGAGCGCTACCAGTTCCTGCGCTGGGGCCAGACCGCCTTCGACGACTTCAAGGTCGTCCCCCCGGGCACCGGCATCGTCCACCAGGTCAACATCGAGTACCTCGCCCGGACCGTCATGACCCGCGAGGTCGACGGGGTGCTGCGGGCCTACCCCGACTCCTGCGTCGGCACCGACTCGCACACCACCATGGTCAACGGCCTGGGCGTGCTCGGCTGGGGCGTCGGCGGCATCGAGGCCGAGGCGGCGATGCTCGGCCAGCCCGTCTCCATGCTGATCCCGCGCGTGGTGGGCTTCAAGCTCACCGGCGAGATCCCGCCGGCCGCCACCGCGACCGACGTCGTGCTCACCATCACCGAGATGCTCCGCCAGCACGGCGCGGTGGGCAAGTTCGTCGAGTTCTACGGCGAGGGCGTCTCCCAGGTCCCGCTCGCGAACCGCGCGACCATCGGCAACATGAGCCCCGAGTTCGGCTCGACCGTCGCGATCTTCCCGGTCGACGAGGTCACCACCGACTACCTGCGCCTGACCGGCCGCACCGAGGAGCAGGTCGCCCTCGTGGAGGCCTACGCCAAGCGTCAGGGCCTGTGGCACGACCCCTCGACGGAGGTCGAGTACTCCGAGTACCTCGAGCTGGACCTCTCCACCGTGGTGCCCTCCATCGCCGGCCCCAAGCGCCCCCAGGACCGCATCGTCCTCACCGAGGCGAAGGAGTCCTTCCGCAAGGTGCTGCCGTCCTACGCGGGCGAGGGCCATCAGGTCGAGGAGGGCGAGGACGCCGGCAGCTTCCCCGCCTCGGACCCGGCCGGACTGGAGTCGGACAACGCTTCCGGCGGCGACGCCCCGGAGCGCCAGAACGTGATCGGTCGCGCCTCGGACCCGGTCCAGGTCAAGGGCAAGGACTTCGAGATCGACCACGGCATCGTCTCGATCGCCTCGATCACCTCCTGCACCAACACCTCGAACCCCTCGGTGATGATGGCCGCCGGCCTGCTCGCCCAGAACGCGGTGGACCGCGGCCTGGTCGCCAAGCCGTGGGTCAAGACCTCCATGGCCCCCGGCTCGCAGGTCGTCACCAACTACTACACCCGGGCGGGCCTCTGGCCGGCGCTCGAGGCGCTCGGCTTCCACCTGGTGGGCTACGGCTGCACCACGTGCATCGGCAACTCGGGTCCGCTGGACTCGGAGATCTCCGAGGCCATCGCCGAGAAGGACCTCGCCGTCACCGCTGTGCTCTCGGGCAACCGCAACTTCGAGGGCCGCATCAACCCCGACGTGAAGATGAACTACCTGGCCTCCCCGCCGCTGGTCATCGCCTACGCGCTCGCGGGCACCATGGACTTCGACTTCGAGAACGACCCGCTGGGGCAGGACAAGGACGGCCAGGACGTCTACCTGCGCGACATCTGGCCGAACCCGACCGAGGTCGAGAAGGTCATCGGCGAGTCCATCTCCCAGGAGATGTTCACCGAGGACTACAAGGACGTCTTCACCGGCGACGAGCGCTGGCGGGGCCTGGAGACTCCCGAGGGCGCGACCTTCGAGTGGGACTCCGAGTCCACCTACGTGCGCAAGCCCCCGTACTTCGAGGGCATGGAGGCGCAGCCCGCTCCGGTCGGCGACGTCGAGGGCGCCCGGGTGCTGGTCAAGGTCGGCGACTCGACCACGACCGACCACATCTCGCCCGCCGGCTCGATCAAGCTCGACTCCCCGGCAGGCAAGTACCTGCAGGAGCACGGCGTCGCGCGCAAGGACTTCAACTCCTACGGCTCCCGCCGAGGCAACCACGAGGTCATGATCCGCGGCACCTTCGCGAACATCCGCATCAAGAACCAGCTCCTCGACGGCGTCGAGGGCGGGTACACGAAGAACTTCCTGACCGGCGAGCAGGAGTTCATCTACGACGCCGCCCAGGCCTACGCCGAGCAGGACATCCCGCTCGTGGTCCTGGCCGGCAAGGAGTACGGCACCGGCTCCTCCCGCGACTGGGCCGCCAAGGGCACCAAGCTCCTCGGCGTCCAGGTCGTCATCGCCGAGAGCTTCGAGCGCATCCACCGCTCGAACCTCATCGGCATGGGCGTGCTGCCGCTGCAGTACCCCGCCGGCGAGACCGCCGAGTCCCTCGGGATCGACGGCACCGAGACCTTCTCCTTCACCGGGATCACCGCGCTGAACGAGGGCGCCACCCCGAAGACGGTCAAGGTCGTCGCCGCCAAGCAGGACGGCACCTCCGTGGAATTCGATGCGGTGGTCCGCATCGACACCCCCGGCGAGGCGGAGTACTACCGCAACGGCGGCATCCTGCAGTACGTCCTGCGCTCGCTGGTCGCGGCCTGATCGCAGGCCCCTCCCGCGCCGTCCATCCCTCGTGACCGGCGCACGCTGCGCCCCGCCCGGCTCCGGCCCGGCGGGGCGCAGTCATGTCCGGGTGCGGGAGGCGCCGCAGGCACCCTCTCGCGCACCCCTGACCGGGCTGTCTGCACCGCGTTGCACACCTCGGCGGGGCCGGGTGAAGCCCCGGTGAAGATGTGCACAGATGTGACCATGTCTCCCGTCTCGGCAGGTCAGAACCACGTACTCTGGACAGGTCCCGACCCCGTCCCCGAGGGAGGACCGTGCGTGTCCACCACTGAGCAGCGCGGCGTCGCGTCGACCCGTCGGCTCTCGCGCCCCGCCCCCTCCCGCCCGGCGGCGGACTCCACCGTGCCACCGCCCGAGGTGCCGATCCCCGCGGACCCCGAGGCGCTGCGCGCCCTGGACGCGGAGCAGCTCCCGGGCCTCGCCCGCACCCTTCGCCGCCGCCTCCTCGAGATCTGCGCCGTCAGCGGAGGCCACCTCGGCCCGAACCTCGGCGTCGTCGAGCTGACCCTCGCCCTGCACCGCGAGTTCCGCTCCCCGGCGGAGCCGATCGTCTTCGACACCGGCCACCAGGCCTACGTCCACAAGATGCTCACCGGCCGCGCCGACCTCGAGGGGCTCCGCCGCGCCGGCGGCACCTCCGGCTATCCCGACCGAGGCGAGTCCGAGCACGACCTGGTCGAGAACTCGCACGCCTCCGGATCGATCGCCTGGGCGCACGGCCTGGACCGCGCCCACCGCCTCGCGGGGAAGCAGGGCGTCTCCGTCGCGGTGATCGGGGACGGCGCGCTCACCGGCGGCGTCGGCCTCGAGGCGCTCAACGAGCTCGCCGCGGACCGCGGCTCCCGCACCGTCGTCGTGCTCAACGACAACACCCGCTCCTACGCGCCCACCGTCGGCGGCCTCGCTCGGCATCTCGCCGCGCTGCGCACGGGCGAGGTGCTGCCCGGACAGGACATCTTCACCCAGCTGGGTCTGACCTATCTCGGACCCGTCGACGGCCACGATCTCACCGCGCTCGCGGCCGCGACCGCCGCCGCCCGCGACGCCGCGGAGGATCCGGGCAGCGCCGGAGTGGTCCTGCACGTCCTCACCCGCAAGGGCGCCGGCTTCGCCCGCGCCGAGGCCGACGCGGTGGACCACTGGCACGCCACCGGCCCCTTCTCGCTCGAGGGCGAGGAGGCGACGAAGCCCGCCGCCCGTACCTGGAGCGCCCGACTGGGCGCCGCGGTGCTCGACGCCGCCCGTGCCGACGAACGTGTGGTCGCGCTCAGCGCCGCGATGATCGACCCCGTCGGGCTCACCCCGATGCAGCAGGAGATGCCCGAGCGCGTCCTCGACGTCGGCATCGCCGAGCAGCTCGCGCTGGACACCGCCGCCGGCCTCTCCGCCGGGGGCCGCCTGCCCCTCGTCGCGCTCTACGCGACGTTCCTCAACCGCGCCCACGACCAGCTGCTGCTGGACCTCGCCCTGCACGGTGAGGACGTCACGATCACGCTGGACCGCGCCGGGATCACCGGGGACGACGGTCCGAGCCACCACGGCATCTGGGACCTCGCCCTCGCCGCGCAGGTGCCCGGACTGAGCCTGTGGGCGCCCCGCGACGGCGCCCGCCTCGACGCGGCGGTCCCCGCGGCGCTCGGCACCCCGGGCCCCTCGATCGTCCGCTTCCCCAAGGGTGCCTGCCCCGAGGAGCTCCCGGCGCTCGCCCAGCTGCCCGCGGGAGACGTCCTGCACGGCGACGCGGAGGCCCCGATCGACGTGCTCCTCGTCTCCGTCGGCGCCCTCGCCGACCGCGCCCTCGCCGCCGCTCGGGAGATCGCGGCGTCCCGTCCCGCGGCGAACGTGGTCGTGCTCGATCCGGTCCGGGCGCTGCCGCTGGGCGAGGAGCTGCTGGACCTCGCCGCCGGCGCCCGCGCGGTGCTCACCCTCGAGGACGGGCTCGCGGAACGGGGGATCGGTGCCGCGCTCGCACTGCGGCTCGGCCGACGCTCGACCCCGGCGCGGCCCGGCCCCATCGTGCACTGCCGGGGCGTGGACCTCGAGTTCCTCGCCCACGGCAAGCGCGACATGATCCTCGCCGACCAGGGCCTGGACGCCCCTGGCATCGCCGAGAGCCTCGCCGCACTGCTCTGAATCGCGCTGCGCTGAGTCGGGCTGCTCCGAGACACGATCCCCGGAGTCGCGCTGCTCGGTGACGACCCGCGGCCACCGTCGCTCCGTCGCGGCGGGTGTCGTGGGCCGGAGACGAGGACGCCGTGCCGCCGACGCGGTGAGCACCGCGGAACGGAGCGTCCGCAGGGGCTCTCAGCCCAGCGAGCTGCGCGGAGCAGGGTCGTCGGCCCGGGCCGTGAGGACGATCGGCGCGCCGTCGGTGACCTGCAGGGTGTGCTCCGCGTGCGCGCCGCGGGAGCCGTCGGCCGCCAGCTGGGTCCAGCCGTCCCGCTCGTCGACGACGAGCTCCGAGGTGGTCGGCACCAGGAACGGCTCGACGGTGATCAGCTGCCCGGCCACCAGCTCGGCGCCGCCGCCGGGGGTGCCGTGGTTGGGGACGAAGGGCGCCTCGTGCATCGTGCACCCCACGCCGTGGCCGCCGAAGCGGTCGTTGATCGAGTAGCCGAGCGAGGTCGCCTCGTTCATCACCGCGAAGCCGATGTCGCCGACGGTGGCGCCGGCGGTGACCTGGTCGATGCCGGCCCACATCACCTGCTCGGTGTCGCGGATCAGCTGCAGGTCCTGCGCGCGCGGGGTGCCGACGGGGATCGTCAGGCACGAGTCCGCCACCCAGCCCTCCACCGAGACGGCGAAGTCGAGGGAGAGCAGGTCCCCGTCCTCGAGCACCCGGTCGTAGGGGCGGCCGTGGAGCACGCCCTCGTTCAGCGAGGTGCAGATGACGTACCCGAAGGGGGAGGCGCCGAAGACGGGGTGGTAGTCGATGTAGCAGCTGGTCGCCCCGGCCTCGCGGATCAGGCGATGCGCCTCCGCGTCGACGTCCAGCAGGTTCCAGCCCACGTCCACGACCTGCCGCAGGTGCGAGAGCACGGAGGCGACGAACTCGCCGGCCGGACGGGCCTGCGCGATGGTGGGCAGCTCCTGGGTGGAGCTGCGGCGACGCCGTCCGAGGATCATCGTGCCTCCTGCCAGGTGACCAGCCGGGCCCCGACCCAGGCGATCATCGGTGCGAACACGGCGGCGCCGAGCAGGTGGCCGAAGACGACCAGCTCGGGCAGCCCGGTGAAGTACTGGATGTAGCCGACCGCGCCCTGCGCGAGGGTCGCCGCGAGCAGCCACCAGGCCGCGGTGCGGGCCTCGCGGCGGGCATCCGAGCGGTGGAGGACGACCAGCATCGCGATCAGCAGGGCGAGGAAGAGGTAGACCGCGACGGCGTGGACCCGGGTGATCACGACCGGGGAGAACATCAGGCGGGTGACGTCCCCGGCGTCGCCCGAGTGCGGGCCGGTGCCGGTGACCAGCGTGCCGAGCACCAGCACCACGAAGCCCACCGCCGCCAGCGGGACGTAGAGCCCCAGCAGTCGTGGCGGGACCGCGAGGCGCACGTGCGAGTCGCCGTCGTACAGCCGCACCAGCAGCACCGTCGAGAGCGCGCCGAGCACGGGGGAGATGAGGAAGTGGGGGCTGACGATCCCGGGGTGCAGATCGAACCACACCACGAACGCCCCGATCAGCGCCTGCGCGGCGGTGCCGATCACCGGCACCCACGCCAGCATCCGGAAGCCGCGTCCCTTGTGGGAGAGCCAGCGGTAGGTCACCAGCAGCACCGCGACAGCGAAGATGCTCAGCACGCCGGTGAGCGTGCGGTTGCCGAACTCGACGAAGGGGTGGATCCCGGCCTCGAGCGTCAGCTCCGGGGTGAAGTTCCCCGGCTCGCAGTGCGGCCAGGAGGAGCAGCCCAGTCCGCTGCCCGTCAGACGCACCGCGCCGCCCGAGAGGATGATCCCCATCTGGCAGATCAGGTTGCCCCAGATCGCGATGGCGGCGAGACGTGCGCGCCGCTGCGGCCCCCAGGAGGTCAGACGACGGTCGGGCAGGGTGGTGATCCGCCCGTGGCGCTCGGGTGAGCGCTCGGCGGAGAGGACAGGCGAGGACATGCCCAGCAGTCTAGGTTCCGCGGCCGAGGGCCGCCTGGACGCCGGGTGCGGATGCGAGGGATCCCGCATCGTGAGGACTCGGCGGTCGCCCGGGACGGCCGAGCGGCCGGACAGGGGCTCCGGGACCGGAGCCCGGCGTCGGGCTCGTGCGAGGCGGCTCAGGCATCCGTCCAGCGGAACCAGCGCACGACGGCCGCGACCCCTGCCGCGGCCCACAGCAGCAGCACCACGGCGGAGCCGGGGGAGAACGGACCGCCCGCGAGGCAGGCCCGCATCAGCTCTCCGAGCGCGCCCGAGGGCAGCAGGTCCGCGAGCCCGCCGAGGATCCGCGGGAACGAGGTGGTGGGGAAGGCGACGCCGCCGACGGCGACGAGCAGCACGAACACGAGGTTCGCCACCGCCAGCACCGCCTCGGTGCGCAGCAGCCCCGCGACCAGCAGGCCGAGCGCCCCGAAGGCCACCGTCCCCACCAGCCAGACGGGGACGAGCGTTGCGAGGCCGGCGAGCTCCGGCCGCCAGCCAAGGACGAGGCCCAGCACCCCGAGCACGACCACCTGCAGCACGTGGGTGGTGAAGGTGGCGAGGATCTTCCCGGCGAGATAGCCGCTGCGCCCCAGCGGCGTCGTCGCGATCCAGCGCAGCACGCCGTTGCGACGGTCGAAACCGGTCATGATCGCCTGCGAGGTGAAGGAGGTCGAGATCAGCGCGGTCGCGAAGGTCGCGGCGACCGCGGTGTCGATCGCGGGAGCGCCCTCGAGCCGGCCCACGGGCAGCAGCCACAGCCCCACCATCACCATCGCCGGCAGGGCGATCGCGACCATGAGCTGCTCCCCGTTGGAGAGCAGCACGCGGGTCTCGAGCCGGGCGTGGGAGAGGATGCGGCGCATCGCCGGCGCGGGACGCGGCACGCGCGGCGCGGCGGTGGTGTCGCCCGCGGCGGAGGAGGTCGACGGGGTGGCGGCGCTCATCGGGCGGCTCCTGCGCTGGGGGCGTCGTCGTGGCGGGGCGTGCTCCCGGCGGGCTCGTCCCCGGGGGCGTCGCGGTCCATCAGGTCCAGCAGCACCGCCTCGAGGTCCGCGGCGGCGGCGCTGGAGACCTCCAGGCGGGCGCCGTGGCGGGCGGCGACCTCGTGCAGCGCCTGCTCGAGGGCGGGCACGGCGTCGGGGGCGATGCCGCTCGCGGTCGCCCGGAGGGTCACGCCGCCGCCCGGTCCGCGATGCTCGCGGATCACCTCCTGCACGCTGCCGGAGGCAAGCACGCGGCCGCGGGAGATCACGCGCACCGCGTCGGCGAGCCCGACCACGTCGTCCATCAGATGGGTGGTGAGCACGACGGCGGTGCCGGTGCGGGCCAGCCCCCGGATCAGCTCGCGCACCCGGCGTCGGATCGAGGGGTCCATCCCGGCGGTCGGCTCGTCGAGGAAGACGAGGTCGGGCCGGCCGATGATCGCCAGCGCCAGGGCGAGCCGCTGGCGCTGGCCTCCGGAGAGGCGCCGCACGAGGGTGCGGGCGAACTCGTCGATGCCGAGATGGGCGGAGACCTCGTCGACGTCGAGCGGGTCGGCGTGCAGGCTCGCCCCGTAGCGCAGCAGCTGCATCGCCGTCGCGCCCGAGGCGAGGCCGCCGTCCTGGATCATCACGCCCACCCGGGCGCGGTGCTCGGGGCTCGCGCGCCAGGGGTCGGTGCCGAGCACGCGCACGCTGCCGGCGTCGGGGCGCAGCAGACCGGTCGCGCAGGAGACGGCGGTGGTCTTGCCGGCGCCGTTGGGGCCGAGCAGCGCGGTGACCTCGCCGCGCTCCGCGGTCAGGCTCAGGCCGTCGAGGGCGCGCACGGCGCCGTAGGAGTGGGCGAGGTCGGTCGCGACGAGGGCAGGGGAGTGGTCGTCCATGGCCGCCCCATCGTAGGCCGGACGCGGCGCCTGGCCGGGGACGGCGCCGCGTCC
>NZ_KV788653.1:0-11415 GCF_001807385.1 Brachybacterium sp. HMSC06H03
GGCCGGCGCCCGCCCGTGCCGGAGCCGGGGGCGCCGGCAGCGGGCCGTCGTGCGGCGTCGTCGGGACGTCGGCCGGAGGTGCGGGGCTGAGCGGTCATGCGAGCCAGAGTGACACAGATAACTTCTGAAGAACAGAAATATGGCGGAAGTTCTTCCGGATCGGGCCTTCTGAGGGGGCTCTGGAGCGGCAAGAGTGTGACCACTCGACGAAATTCGTCGAGGACGGCAGCCCCACCGGCCGCCGGAGCAGCCCGAGGAGCCGACGATGACCACCCCGACCCCCTCCGCCCCGCGCAGCACCACCCGCCCCGGGGACCCGACCATGACCGCCGAGGAGCTCGCCCGCGACTGGGAGATCGACCCGCGCTGGGCGGGGGTCCGCCGCGACCACAGCGCCGAGGACGTCCTCTCCCTCACCGGCCCCGTCCGCGAGGAGCACACCCTCGCCCGGCGAGGAGCCGAGCGGCTCTGGGAGATGATCCGCGAGAACGACGAGGACCCCGGCTCCTGGATCTCCGCCCTCGGCGCGCTCACCGGCAACCAGGCCGTCCAGCAGGTCCGCGCCGGACTGAAGGCCATCTACCTCTCCGGATGGCAGGTCGCGGCCGACGCCAACCTCTCCGGCCAGACCTACCCCGACCAGTCGCTCTACCCCGCCAACTCCGTCCCCTCCGTCGTGCGCCGGATCAACAACGCGCTGCTGCGCGCCGGGCAGATCGAGTTCGCCGAGACCGGCACCACCAGCCGCAACTGGCAGGCGCCGATCGTCGCCGACGCCGAGGCCGGCTTCGGCGGCGCCCTGAACGCCTACGAGCTGATGCGCTCGATGATCGAGGCGGGCGCCGCGGGCGTGCACTGGGAGGACCAGCTGGCGAGCGAGAAGAAGTGCGGCCACCTGGGCGGGAAGGTGCTCATCCCGACCTCCCAGCACGTGCGCACCCTGAACGCCGCCCGTCTCGCCGCGGACGTCTCCGGCACCCCGACGGTGATCATCGCCCGCACCGACGCGCTCGCCGCGACCCTGCTGACCAGCGACGTCGACGAGCGCGACCGGCCCTTCCTCACCGGGGAGCGCACCGCGGAGGGCTTCCACGAGGTCACCCCCGGGATCGAGCCCGTCATCGCGCGAGGTCTGGCCTATGCGGAGTACGCGGATCTGCTGTGGGTCGAGTCCTCCACCCCGGACCTCGAGCTCGCCCGACGCTTCGCCGAGGCGATCCACGCGCGGTTCCCGGACCAGAAGCTCGCCTACAACTGCTCGCCGAGCTTCAACTGGAAGCGGCACCTGGACGATGCGCAGATCGCCCGCTTCCAGCGCGAGCTCGCCGCGATGGGCTACGCCTTCCAGTTCATCACCCTGGCCGGCTTCCACTCCCTGAACCACGCGATGTTCGAGCTGGCCAGCGGCTACCGCGACCGGCAGATGAGCGCCTTCGTCGAGCTGCAGGAGGCGGAGTTCGCCTCCGCCGAGCACGGCTTCACCGCCCATCGCCACCAGGCCGAGGTGGGCACCGGCTACTTCGACCGGGTCGCCACCGCCCTGAATCCCACCTCCTCCACGCTCGCCCTCGCGGGCTCCACCGAGACGGCCCAGTTCCACTGAGCGCCGTCGGCCCCGTCCCCGGGGCCGCGAGCGGAGACCCCGCCGCCCCCGGGCGAAGAACCAGCGTCCACCTGACCCGTCCCCTCGGCCCGCCACCCCGCGCCGGACCCCTTCGACCATCCTGACCAGCCACGTGTCCCGGAAGGACCTCGCCATGACCCTCATCGACTACCGCCG
Source organism: Brachybacterium sp. HMSC06H03 (assembly GCF_001807385.1). NCBI lineage: Bacteria > Bacillati > Actinomycetota > Actinomycetes > Micrococcales > Dermabacteraceae > Brachybacterium > Brachybacterium sp. HMSC06H03. Next base: position 1,781 of record NZ_KV788653.1, read on the forward strand.
TCCCCTCTCCGAGCAGCGCCCCGCCGCCGGCACCTCGGACGACCCGTCGGCCCCCGGCCGGAGCACCCCGCGAGGACGCCTCGAGGTCGTCGGCCCCCTGGGGCCCCGCTTCGAGGAGATCCTCACCCCGGAGGCGCTCGACTTCCTCGCCCTGCTGCACGACCGCTTCGCGAGCCGACGCACCGAGCTGCTCACCGCCCGCACCCTGCGCCGGGAGTCCATCGCGGGCGGGGCCATGTTCGACTTCCTCCCCGCCACCCGTGCGATCCGCGAGGACCGCAGCTGGCGCGTCGCCGGACCCGGGCCCGGCCTCGAGGACCGACGCGTCGAGATCACCGGCCCCACCGACCGCAAGATGACGATCAACGCCCTGAACTCCGGGGCGAGGGTGTGGCTCGCCGACCACGAGGACGCGCTGAGCCCCACCTGGGACGCCGTGATCGACGGTCAGCTGAACCTGCACGACGCGATCCGTCGGCAGATCGACTTCACCGGCGAGAACGGCAAGGAGTACCGCCTGGCCGAGGAGACGGCGACGATCGTGTTCCGGCCCCGCGGCTGGCACCTGCCCGAGCAGCATCTGCGCTGGGTGCGGGCCGACGGCCGCTCGATGCGGGCCTCCGCCTCGCTGGTCGACGCGGGGCTGTACCTCTTCCACAACGCGCGCGAGCTGATCGAGCGCGGCTCCGGCCCCTACCTCTACCTGCCCAAGCTCGAGTCGCATCTCGAGGCGCGGCTGTGGGACGAGGTGTTCGCCACCGCCGAGCGCCGGCTCGGGATCGAGCACGGCACGATCCGCGCGACCGTGCTGATCGAGACCCTGCCCGCGGCCTTCGAGATGGAGGAGATCCTCTACGAGCTGCGCGATCACTGCGCGGGGCTGAATGCGGGGCGCTGGGACTATCTCTTCTCGATCATCAAGATGTTCCGCGACCGGGGCCGACGTCGCGTGCTCCCGGACCGCTCGCAGCTGACGATGACCGTGCCGTTCATGCGGGCGTACACCGAGCTGCTGGTGGCGACCTGCCACCGCCGCGGCGCTCATGCGATCGGCGGGATGAGCGCTTTCATCCCCGACCGCAGGGACCCGGAGGTGACGCGGCAGGCGCTGGTCATGGTCGCCGAGGACAAGCAGCGCGAGGCGAGCGACGGCTTCGACGGCACCTGGGTGGCGCATCCGGACCTGGTGCCCGCCGCGCAGGCCGAGTTCGACGCGGTCCTGGGCGAGCGGCCGCACCAGGTGGACCGGCTGCGCGAGGACGTGCAGGTCACCGCCGAGGACCTGCTCGACCTCGAGGTCGAGGGCGGGGCCATCACCGCCCAGGGGATCCGACAGAACATCCGCGTGTCCCTGCGGTACCTGGACGCCTGGCTGCGCGGCTCGGGCGCGGTCGCGATCGACCACCTGATGGAGGACGCGGCGACCGTGGAGATCTCCCGCTCGCAGCTGTGGCAGTGGATCACCCAGGGGATGCTCACCGACGAGGGCATGCCGGTGACGCGGGAGCGGGTCGAGTACTTCATCGACCGGGCCGTGCTCGAGCTCGACACCGAGCAGGGCAGCCGCATCCCCGAGGCGGCCGAGCTGCTCAAGGAGGCGGTCCTCGGCGAGGAGTTCCCCGCCTTCCTCACCAACGGCGCGTACGAGCGCCACCTGGCGTGATGGACAGGAGGTGACGGTGCGCCGGGTCGGCGCACGGGTGAGGTCCGGAGGGTGCTCGGTCGAGCGCTCCGGGCAGATCGGACACCCGTGCGCCGACCCGGCTATGTTCAGGCCATGCGCATCGGCATCGACATGGGCACCACCCGCACCATCGCGGCGGGCGTGGACCGCGGCAACTATCCCGTCCTCCCGTTCACCGACCCCGACGGGGACGAGCACGCCCACTTCCCCTCCGTGATCGCCGAGGTCGACGGGCGTCTCGTCCACGGCTTCGAGGCGGAGCGCGCCGCCCGCGTCGGCGCCCCGCACCTGCGCTCCTTCAAGCGGCTGCTCGGCGACCCGGACACGCACCCCGGCACGACGGTCCGGCTCGGCGGGCGCGAGCACCTGCTGCTGGACCTCGTGACCGCCTATCTCACCGCGGTGCGGGAGGCGCTGCCGGTCCCGGTCGGCCAGGTCGCCGCCTCCGTCCCCGCCCACGCCCACTCCGCCCAGCGGATCATGACGCTCGAGGCCTTCCGACGCGCCGGCATCGACGTGGTCGCCCTGCTCAACGAACCCTCCGCGGCCGGCTTCGAATACACCCACCACCAGTCCCGCAGCCTCACAGCGCGCCGTACCCGCATCGCGGTCTACGACCTCGGCGGCGGCACCTTCGACAGCTCGCTGGTGGAGGCCGACGGCGGCGGGCACGCCGTGCTCGGCAGCCACGGCGTCAACCGCCTCGGCGGCGACGACGTCGACCAGGTGCTGCTCGAGCTGGTGCTGGAGCGGGCAGGGCTGACCGTGGAGGAGCTCGGGGCGCCTGCCGTGGACGCGCTGCGCGAGGAGTGCCGCGCGGCGAAGGAGCGTCTGCTGTCGCAGACGCGTCGGATGATGATCGACCTGGGCGAGGAGCACGACCCCGTGATCCTCCCGGTCGAGAACTTCTACGCCGCGGCCGCGCCGCTGATCGAGCGGACCCTCGAGGTCATGGCCCCGCTGGTGGGCGAGCTCGACGCCGAGTCCGGCATCGCCGGGATCTACCTCGCCGGCGGTGGGTCCGGGCTGCCGCTGGTGGGGCGGATGCTGCGCGAGCGCTTCGGCAGGCGCGTGCACCGGTCCCCGTACCCGGCGGCCTCGACCGCTATCGGCCTCGCGATCGCCGCGGACCCGGACTCCGGCGTCACCCTCGCCGACCGCCTCTCCCGCGGCATCGGCGTGTTCCGCGAGGTCAGAGCGGGGGAGGGGGTCTCCTTCGACCAGGTCCTCACCCCCGACGCGCCCCTGCCGACCAGCGGCGCCACCACCGTGACCCGGAGCTACACCGCCGCGCACGACCTGGGCTGGTTCCGCGTCGTGGAGCATGCGGCGCTGGATGCGAGCGGCGAGCCGCGCGGGGACCTGGTCCCGTTCGCGGACGTGCTCTTCCCCTTCGACCCGGCGCTGCGCTCGCTCGACGAGGCGGCGCTCGCCGAGGTGGAGGTGACGCGCCGCGAGGGCGGGCCCCGCATCGAGGAGCGCTACGAGCTGCACCCCTCCGGTGCGGTGACGCTGCGGATCACGGACCTGGACAGCGGGTTCAGCCGGGAGTACGGCCTCGCCCGACGGGGGTGACGGCGGCGGGAGATGCGGAACGGTGCTCGGCAGAGTCGCGCTGACCGTCCCTCCACACCGGGGTCCGGGCGCGGCCCCGCGAGTCGGGGCACATCTGCGTTCCGGTCCGGGCGCGCTCAGCGGGCGCCGGGGAACTCCTCGAGCACCTCGTCGAGGATCTCCGCCGTGTCGCGGAGGCGGGCGATCCGTCCCTCGAGCTCGCGGCGGTGGACGCGCAGCGAGTCGATCCCGTCGGCCGCGCCGTCGGACCTCCCCAGCAGCGGCGGCAGCAGCGGTGCGATCTCGGTGCTCGTGAGGCCGGCGGCGAAGAGCCGCTGCACGAGCAGCACGCGGTCCACCGCCTCGGCGTCGAAGCGTCGGTGGCCGGCGGCGGTGCGGGCCGGGGTCAGCAGGCCCTGCTCCTCGTAGTAGCGCAGCGAGCGGGCGCTCACGCCGGTGCGCGCGGACAGCTCGCCGATGCCGAAGCGTGCGGGAGCACCGGTGCTCACAGCAGGGTTCACACGGGTGTCAACAGCGGTCATGGCGCCACAGTATGTCCGAGTCGCCGTCAGATCGTGCAGGTCAGGGCGTGTCGCGATAAATGACATGAATGTGATGCCCTCGCACCGTCGACACCGGTGAGGCGCCCTCTCGGCGCAGGGGGCGCGGCCCGGTCGCGGTCTGAAGGAGGCGGAGCTCGGGCCGGCAGAGGGCGGGCCGAGCGGATCGACGCTTTCGGGAGAGACTGACCCCATGCTGACCCTGCGCCTCGACGGCCGCCGCATCCGCGACATCCCCTCGTTCTACGACGAGATCAACAGGGTGTTCATGGCCGGGGAGGACTGGCGGCTCGGGCCGAGCCTCGATGCGCTGGACGACATGCTCCGCGGCGGCTACGGCGCCCTGCATGACACGGAGGAGGCGCGGGTGATCTGGGCGGAGCACGCCGCGTCCGCGGAGACGCTCGGCGTGGAGGAAACGCGTGCGCAGCTGCTGGCGAAGCTCGAGGATCCCCGCTTCGATCAGGCGATCGCGCGTCGGAAGCTGGATCGGCTGGAGGCGGAGGGCGGGCCGACGTACTTTGACACGGTGCTCGAGGTGTTCGCGGACCATCCCCGGATCGAACTCGTCCTCGCCTGATCTGTGCGGTCTCCGGATCAGTGCGCTGGGGGCTCGGGAGCGTCCGTAGGTCCAGGTGGCTGCGACGGTCTCGGAGCACTGCCCCTGGCCATGTCGTCCAGCAGGACGAGAACGCCGTCGCTGGCAGGGCGGGGCCGGATGATCGGCAGGTCCGTGATCCGCAGCTGCAGGCGGTCGAAGGCGCAGTAGATCGTCGACCATCCCTTCGCCGACGAGCCCTCGTCCAACGCTGGTTCCTCTCCAGTCGCTCCGGTGCCGTGGGCCGATGCGACGGGCGAGGTCGCCGACTCGAGGGAGCCCTCGACGACGGGAGGAGTCTCGGCAGCGGACAGCGGGACGCCGTCGAGTGCGGTGGCTGCGGGGAGAGCAGGGCGGGCATGGGCGGAAGAGCCTGCGGTGTGAGGCGCAGGCAGGTCCGCGATCCCGGACTCCGCCAGCTGACGACGGCGCTGCCGTCGGTAGGTGCCGACCGGGTCGAAGTTGATGCCGCCCCGCCGTGCCTTCTGGCCGTAGCGGGTGTTCCACTCGACCGTGCGCCGCGTCCCGTCCTCGTCGTGGATGACGCGGACGCTCTCTCCGGACTCCTCCTTCTGGTTGTCCCCGCCGCAGATGCCGTTGCCGTTGTCGAGGCTGGTCGCACCGCCCTGCGACCAGGGGACGATGTGGTCCATCTGGCGGATCGGGGCATTGCAGAACGGTGCACGGCAGGTTTGGTGGGCGAGCGTGAGGAAGCGCTTCAGGGAGGCGGGGAAGGCTCTGGACCTTGCCTCGACCCCCACGAGCTGGCCGTCGTCGAGGTCGGCGTAGAGCGTCCGGATCGTCAGGGCGAGGTCGGTGTCCTGGTTCCCGGAGTCCAGGGCCCGCAGCATCGCCTCGCGGACGTGGTCGTAGGGGACGGGTCCGAATCCCTCGATCGTCGCAGCGTCTGCGTGCGCCGGGGCGAGCAGGGACCGGTCGGTGATGATGATCCCGATGTCCAGGGTGGTCGGATCGATGCCGTCGCCCCGGCCGACCAGGGCGTCGGCGAACATGTCCGCCATGATCTGCTGGTGGCCGCGCCGGTCGCCGGCGGCGCGGGCTCCCTCCGCCGCGACGGACAGTCCCTTCCGGATCCGGGCGGCGTCGATCGCCGGGATCAGTGCCCGCACGGAGGCCATGCCGTGGTCCTCGCGGGTGATCGTGACGTGCCGGTCGTTCATCGCCCGACGGTGGCGCTCCGCCGCACCCTCCGGATCCAGCGCATGGAGCATCCGCGCGACGTGGTCGGAGATCTCCCGGGTGCCGCAGCCCTGCAGGTCGGGGAGCTGTGCGGTGAGCATCGTGTCGACCATCTCCCGCACGTGCGGCGGCACCGGCCCCATCGCCGAGCCGACGGTGTGCACCGAGCGGGGGTTCAGCGTGCCCTCGGCCAGGGCGGTGAGCATGCCAGGCATGCTCTGGACCAGTCGACGGCAGGTCGCCAGGCTCCGACCGGCCACGGACCGCGACTCCTTGAGCATCCGCGACGCCTCGGAGCGGGCGACCTGCATCGCCTGTCGCGGGCTCTCCTCGCGCTGCAGGCAGTCCTCCTTCACCGCGGCCTCGAGGCGCACCAGCGCACGGGCTCGCACCGCGTCCAGAGCAGCTTCGATCCCGACGATGCTCGACAGGAGCGCCTTGGTCTCTGCTACGGACAGGCGGTCGAGCGACGGGGAGCCCTGCACGCCGAGCGTCGTGAGGGCTGTCCGGGCCGCCGCGACGTCGACCTCTCCGACGAGGACCGCTCTCTCCTCCACGCGCACAGGTACGTCCGCCGGCACCGGCGCGCCCTCGGCGGCATCGTCCGCAGGCGAGACGTCGTGCACCGGACGGTGGCCGTCGTCGGCCTCCCCGGTGTCGTCGCGTCGCTGCGGATCCTCTGTCATGTGACCAGTATCGCATGTCAGTTGGATAGAGGGAAGAGTCCGTTAGAAACCCATCCACAGCTGTGCACAGAATGTGGAAAAGCAGGGCGTGTGGAGGAACGGTGGGGAGGGCAACCCCGTCCGGATGCTGCGGCAGCGGCGGAGGTGCGTCAGGAATGCGCGGTCGACGAGCTGCTCCGACGGGCGGTGCTTCAGGTATATGGTTCTGTTCGCCTGGGCCGATGGCGAATGTCAGGGCTGCGGGGGAGTCTTCGCGCGAGAGCCAGAGAGGAGTGGGGTTCGGAGGGGCCGCACTGCTCACGAAGCAGGAACGGTCGTCGTCATCGGTTGGGAAAGAATCCGAGACACGCGCCCGGAGATTGCTTTTCGTGTATCGACGATGGTGTCACCCGGGAAACGGTCGAGTCTCCGCAGCGCCTCAATCGCACAGACGTACGAGGTGACGGTGAGTGCTGCGCGAGCATGCCGAACCGGTCCGCGCGAGCGCACCCCACCCGCCCCGGCGACTCGCGGGGTGGCCGGAGGTCGGGGCCGTCCCGTCGGCCTCAGGCGGTGTCGTGCGTGGCGATGAGCGAGACCGCCACGAGGAGCAGTGCGATCGCGCCGAGTCCCGCGCCGGCATAGGCGGGCAGGGCGCGGTGCTCGAGACCGCGGTCGTGACGGCTGACCCCGACATATCCCAGGACGGCGGCTGCGAGGCCCGGCGGCACGGCGAGCACGTCGCCGATGAGCGGGATCAGGGCGCAGAGCAGCGCGATCAGGCCGAGGGCGAGGGAGAGGTCGCCGGGGGAGCGCCGCCCGCGTCGGGGCGGACGGGCGTCGTCCATGCACGCATCGTAGAGGGGTGCGCGATCTGCTCCGGGTGCCGCACGTGCTCGCAGAGCTGCCGGGCACGGCGAAGGCTCTCGGACCCGAGAAGGTGCGTCAGGCGGTGCCTGCGCAGGTGCGCAACGTGCTCGTGGCCCGCGGAGGGCAGTACACTCCGCTGGAACGGGCCGGGGCGCCATGGTGCGCCGAGCTCGGGACGAGTCGATGACGACCAGGAGCAGGGATGAACGCACTGCGACGGGCAGAAGGGGAGGCCCCGTGCCGCCTCCGCTTCATGTGGGATTACGCGGTGCTGCTGGACTGGTCGGCCGACACCGAGGGCGACGACCTGCCGGACGTCGAGGAGCTGCTGCCCGCCGATCTCGTCGCTCGGATCCACGCATGGGGTGAGGAGATGGAGGGCGCGTACGGCGAGTACTTCCTCGAGAAGCCTCCACCCGTCGCGCCGGACCTCGCGAAGCAGCTGGAGGCCGAGTATCGCGGGTTCCGCCAGGAGATCCGCGGGCTGGGGTTCGAGCTCATCCGGGAGCGCCCGGGCTGGCCCTTCGGGGTGCAGGAGCGCCCTGCGTGGACGTTCCGTGCGCGGCCTGGGCGGGCGGCAGGTGAGCTGGCGTGAGGCGGCTGCTCGCCGGGCTCGGCAACGCCGTGCTCTTCATCGTGCTCGCACCTTTTCTGCTCGTCATGCTGATCCTCGGCCTCGCAGGAGTTGCCGTCGCCTGGGTCGTGCAGGAGATCCTGGCCAAACTGAGGAGAGAGCCCCGTGTGCGTCTGCCCGACACCGGGGTCGTCCTCGTCGGACGGCCAGATGCGGAGACGAGCCGCGAGTTCGTCGCGGCGGCGATCCTCTCGCGGTGCTCCGCCGAGGTGGCCCGTCATGTCGGAGAGGGCGGTGACGTCACGCTCACCTCGGATGCCGCGGCGGAGCTGCCGGTCGTCGTCCGATGCGCCGAGGAGCCCGTCGACGAGGAGGACGAGATCGAGGTCGACATCGGCCCCTGGACGGTGGGGTGCCCGGAGGGCTATGACTACGGCGAGGGCGATGCCGCGGTCACCATGGCCACGGCGTACCTGGATCGAGGCCTCACCACCCGCGTGATCGGGAAGCGCACCGTCGCCCTGCTGCGCCTCGAGGAGTCAGGGGTCTGGTGGCGTCCCGAGGCGGATGGCGGTGGGACCTTCGCGCAGGCCGGGTTCAGGGACCTGCCGGGAAGGGCCGCGACCGATGCCGAGCTCGCACGACATCTAGAGAGGATCAGGGCCCGACAGGACGAACACTGAGCGCGCGACGAGCGCCCCGCCGGGCCCGCTCCGAGGCATCACGCCGGGCAGCCTGACCTCACTCCAGCGGGTTCTCCTGCGGAGGCAGCGCCGCGACCAGCGGGTGGTCCTTCTCGATGACGCCCATCTTCGCCGCGCCGCCGGGCGCTCCGAGCTCGTCGAAGAACTCGACGTTGGCGTTGTAGTACTCCGCCCACTCGTCCGGGGTGTCGTCCTCGTAGAAGATCGCCTCGACCGGGCAGACCGGTTCGCAGGCGCCGCAGTCCACGCACTCGTCCGGTTGGATGTAGAGCATCCGGCTGCCTTCATAGATGCAGTCGACGGGACACTCGTCGACGCAGGCGCGGTCCTTCACGTCGACGCAGGGCAGGGCGATCACGTAGGTCATCGGAGGCGGTCCTCCCAGGAGAGGTGGGGCGGTGCGGGCTCTTCCCGCGGTGCTGTGAGCACCGTAGGATCTCAAGTGCACTTGAGCTCAAGGCGGAGGGAGAGGATGCTCGTGAATGCGCCCCACGAGCCTGAGGAGCTCATGACCATCGGCGAGATGGGCCGACGCACCGGCGTCGCCGCGAGCGCCCTGCGCTACTACGAGGACCTCGGGCTCATCGCTTCGGTGCGCACCGCCGGGAACCAGCGCCGCTACGCCCGCCACATGCTGCGCCGCGTCTCCCTGGTCTCGGTCGCCAAGCGCCTCGGGATCCCGTTGGCCGACGTCGGCGCCGCCTTCGGCGACGTCCCCATGGACCGCACGCCCTCCCACGCCGAATGGCAGCGGGCCTCCCGCCGCTGGCGCCGCACCCTCGAGGAGCGTCGACGCGCGATCGAGCGGCTCGAGCACGAGCTCACCGGCTGCATCGGCTGCGGCTGCCTCTCGCTGAAGGCCTGCGCGCTGCTGAACCCCGATGACGCGCTCGCCGCGACCGGCGCCGGGCCCCGCCGGCTCGAGAACCCCATCGAGGACGACGAAGGAGACGACCGCGGCGACGACGAGCGGGCGTGAGTGCGGGGCGGGCGGCCGACGCCGCGCAGTCGCGCGAGACGGCCGCCGGGTGCGGGGCATCGGCCGCCGGGCCGTCGCGCGCCAGTCCACGGCCGTCCGCTGATGGCGAAGTATGACGCCCCGGTTTGCCCTCAAGTGGACTTGAGGTTCTATGGTCGAGCTGTTGCTCGTCGGGCGGACCGGCGGGGTTCGACGAAAGGAAGGACTGATCATGGCGGAGTACACGCTTCCCGATCTCGATTACGAC
>NZ_KV788654.1:0-8152 GCF_001807385.1 Brachybacterium sp. HMSC06H03
CGCGCGGCGGCCGGGGCCGGGGCGCCGGGCCGGTCGGGGCGCACGCGAGGCGCCGCAGGTCGTCTCAGAGCCACCGCAGCTCCTGCATCCGTCGCACGATCGCCCAGCTCAGCACCAGGTTCCCCCAGCCGTTGAGGTGGATGCCGTCGGAGGCGATCAGCAGCGGCGGCACCACGGCCCGGGCGAGGGCGTCGTGGGTGGTGCCTTGCTCGAGCAGCTGCAGCGGCGCGAGCGGGGAGCTGGCCAGGCCCTCCTCCCCGGTCAGCAGATGCTGCACGTCCAGGAAGTGATCGCGATGAGCTTCCGCGAGCCCGGCGTTGACCTCCGCGACGGCCGCTCCCGTCGCCGAGCCGGCCTCGTCGTGCTCCGTGCACCAGTGGCCGAGGACGAGCGTGTCACCGGGCGCAGCGGCCTCGGCCATCCGGGCGGTGTGCTCGAGCACCCCCTCGACGTCGCGGATGTTGTTCTTCCCCATCCACAGCACCTGCCGCGATCCCTCCGCGATCTCGGCGAGCGAGGAGACGAACACGCCGCCGGTGACCGCATCCGCGGGGTCCGACGGGGTGAAGTACCAGGTACCCGAGCTGCCGTCGAGGATCCCGTCGACCCCGTCGACCCGGCCCGGCACCCGGATCGGGCCGGACGGGGCGAGGCCCGAGTCGAGCGCGACCTCGAGGCGGGAGGTGCCCGGCTCGGGGTCGCCCCGGCCGATCAGCGTCGGGGTGTCCAGGCCGCGCTGGAGCAGGGTGTGCCGGGACCAGGACGCGCCCACGCCGAAGGGGTGCACCGGTGCGGGGGCCGCCGCGAGCGCGAGGTGCTCGTGGATGCGCACCGGCACGGCGGTCGCCTCGTCGCCGCCCTCGGAGCTCATCGAGGAGGAGCCCCACAGCGTCAGCGCAGGGGCCTCGGACTCCGGATGCAGCAGGCGGCGCGAGGCCTCGGTGCCGGTCAGGGCGGAGGACGGGGAGAAGGGGGCAGCAGGCGCGGCCGGGGCGGCGGCATGCTGCGGCATCACGGTCCTCCGTGCTGGTCTGTGGGGCGAGCGCCCCACCGACGCTCACGGCGCCCAGCTTACTCGACGGGAACCTCCGCGGAAGGGGTGCCGGTGCAGATCACCGCGGTCATTCGGCGAGCGGCCGACGGGGCTCGGGCCGCCTCTCACGCCTGGTGCAGCGCCGGTGCTCCGGCGGGCACCACGTAGGTGCGGTCCACCTGGATCTCGGCACCGGGAACGGTCACCGCGTCGAGGGTCTTGTACTCGACCTTCAGCTCCGCGGTCGAGTACTCGGACAGGACGTAGCCGCGCCGGCTCTTGATGTACTTGATGTGCGGGTTCTCGGCGAGCACGTCGTCCTCGCCCTTGGCCTTGTCGCTGCCGTCGCCGCCCGAGGTCACCGCGGTGGTCACCAGCTCCACGCCGAGCGTGGCGGAGTCCGGCTCCCAGAAGTCGGCCTTGAGCTCGTTGGCGAAGTGGACGTGCACGTCGCCGGTGAGCACGACGGGGGTCGCGACCTCGTGCTCGTCCCAGGTGCGCACGATCTGGTCGCGGTCGGCGCGATAGCCGTCCCAGCCGTCCGAACCGAGCCTCGTCGTGGGGCCGGGGGCGCTGTCGCGCTTGGCGAAGAAGACGCTCTGCGCGAGCAGCTGCCAGGTCGTCCCCGCCTCGATCATCCCGTCCTGCAGCCACTGCATCTGGTCCTCGCCGAGGATCGTGCGCTCAGGGTCCTCCTGCTCGTCGCAGTCGGTGAACCACCAGGTCTTCCCGCCGTCGTGGCAGGCCTGGAGGTCGCGGTACTGGCGGGTGTCCAGCACGTGGAAGGTCGCCAGGTCGCCCCAGTGCAGGCGGCGGAACAGCTGGATGGAGGAGCCGACGGGGGCGCTGCTGCGCCGCAGCGGCATGTTCTCGTAGTAGGCCTGCTGGGCGGCGATCCTCCGGGCCATCCAGGCGTCGGTGGGCACCCCGTCCTTGGGGTGCACGCCCGCCCAGTTGTCCTGGATCTCGTGATCGTCCCAGGTCACGATCCACGGCGCGGTCGCGTGGAGCTCCTGCAGGTCGGGGTCGGTCTTGTAGGTCGCGTAGCGCAGGCGGTAGTCCTCCAGCGTGGTGCACAGCCTGTGGGGGTGCTTGCGGATCGTGGAGGAGCCGGGCCCGCCCTCGTAGATGTAGTCGCCGAGCGCGAAGACGAGATCGGGGCGGTCCTCGGCCGCACGACGGTAGGCGGTGAACCAGCCGCCCTCCCAGTGGGAGCAGGACAGGTGCACCATGCGCAGGTTCCGGCTGCTGCCGGCGGCGGGAGTGGTCAGCGTGCGGCCGGTGCGGGAGACGTGGCGGCCGGTGCGGAAGCGGTAGAAGAACTCGGAGTCCGCGGGGAGGTCCTCGAGCTCGACGTGCAGGCTGTGGCCCTCCTCGGGCAGGGCGATCTCGGTGCCGCGGCGCACGATGTCGCGGAAGCGCTCGTCGCGGGCCAGCTCCCAGCGCACCTCGACCGGCGCCGAGGGCATGCCGCCGCGGCCGTCCAGCACGTGCGGGTCCACGGCCAGGCGGGTCCACAGCACCACGGAGCTCGAAGTCGGATCGCCCGAGGCGACGCCGAGGGTGAAGGGGTCCTGGCGGCGCCACGCGCCGTCGTCGGCGAGGGCCGGCGCCGTGCCGAGCACCCCGGCGGCGGTCAGCGTGGTCAGCGACGCGGCGGTGAAGTGGCGCCGGGTCATCCGGCGCCGACGGGCGAGGTTCGCGCCGCGGTCGGGGGCGACGAAGCGGGTGGGCGGGGCGGGCTCGGCGGGGCGGAGATCGGAGGAGAGATCCATGGTCGTCCTTGTCCGGGAGGGGGAGGGCGACGCCCATGCTGGCCCGGATGGAAAGAACTCACGAGAGCGGCGGAGGAGAAGATAAAGATGTCCATCCAGTGCTCATCGGAGCGTGCGCGGGGGTTCACCGGCCCGTCATGGTCGTCCCGGCGCCTCCGCGCTCCGCCCTGGCCGCGCGCGGCCGGTTCAGCCCAGGTCGTAGTCGACGACGACGGGGGAGTGGTCCGACAGGCGCATGCCCTCGTGCTCCCGGTCCACCTCCGCGCGCACCGCCGAACGGGCCAGGCGCGGCGTGGCCAGGTGGTAGTCGATCCGCCAGCCGGCGTCCTTCGCGAAGGACTGCCCGAGCCAGGACCACCACGAGTAGGGGCCGTCCTCGTCCGGGTGCAGGCGCCGCACCACGTCCACGAGCGTGCGCGGGGAGAGCTGCTGCCCGAGCCACTCCCGCTCCTCGGGCAGGAACCCGTCGGTCTGCTGGTTGCGGCGCCAGGCGGCGAGGTCCTGCCGGGTGTGGGCGATGTTCAGGTCGCCCATCAGCAGGAACTCTCGCCCCGCGGCCGCGGCGGCACGGCGCGTGCGGGTCAGGTAGCGGGTGAAACCGTCCATGAACTGCATCTTCCGTGCGTGCTTCGCACCGCCGTCGGGCGCCTCCCGCATCCGCTCGGGTCGCTGCAGGTGCGCGGGGAGCCCGCCCTTGGGCAGGTAGAGGCAGGCGACGGTGACCGGGGCGTCCGCGAGATCCACCTCGAGGTAGCGACCCTCGGCGACGAAGCGCGAGAGTCCGCGGGCGAGCGGCACCAGGTCCTCGGCGGGGATCGGGGTGAGCGCCTCGTCGGGCGCACCGAGCAGCGCCGCCCCGGACCAGGTGCGCACCGCCGCGGGAGGCCGACGGGTCAGCACCGCGACCCCGTTCCGACCCGGCAGCGTCCCGGTCTCCAGCGCCACGTGGAAGTCGCCGAAGGCCCCCTCGGGCAGCTTCGCGGCCTGCGCCCGCACCTCCTGCAGCGCGATCACGTCGCAGCCGCGCGCGGCGAGCCAGCCGCCGAAGCCCCGACGATGGGCGGCGCGGATCCCGTTGACGTTGGCCGAGGCGATGCGGAGCATCCCCGCAGGCTACGCGGTGCCTCCGACGGGCCGCGTCAGGCGGTGACGGGGTCGCCGACGACGGGCCCCTCGGTGTTCGGCTTCCAGCCGAGCGCCGGCGCGACGTGCGTCGCGAAGTTCTGGAGGATCTCGAGGTTCAGGTCGACGCCGGCCTGGCTCGGGATCGTCAGCAGCAGGGTGTCGGCGGACATCACGGCGGCGTCGGCTTTGAGCTCCTCGATCAGCCGGTCGGGCTCGCCCACGTAGGTGCGGCCGAAGGTGGAGCGCGTCCCGTCGATGATCCCGATCTGGTCGCCGCCGTTGCCGCCGCCGGCGCCGAACAGCACCCGGTCGCGATCCGAGAGGATCGGGAAGACGCTGCGGGAGACGGAGACGCGCGGGACGTGGGTGTGCCCGGCCTCGCGGAACGCTTCGCGGAAGACGTCGATCTGCTCGGCCTGGAGGTCGCCGAATGCCGAGCCGTTCGCCTCTGTGAGCAGGGTCGAGCTCATCATGTTCAGGCCCTGCTGCCCGGTGCGCTCGGCGGTCGCTCGGGAGCCGGAGCCCCACCAGATGTGGCGGATGAGCTCCTCGGACTGCGGCTCGATCGCGAGCGGGGCGTGCGGGGCGGCGTCGGACATGTAGGGCTGCGCCGCCGCACGGGTCATCGGGTGGCCCTGGATGGCCTGCAGGAAGGTCTCGAACTTCGCCGCGGCGATGTCCGCGCCGCGCGGGTCGGTCGAGCCGGTGTAGCCGAAGGACTCCCAGCCGCGGTCCGCCGCCTCGGGCGCGCCGCGGGAGATGCCGAGCGCCACCCGCCCGTCGGCGATGTGGTCGAGGGCCGCGGCCTCCTCGGCGAGGTAGAGCGGGTTCTCGTAGCGCATGTCGATCACGCCCGTTCCCACCTCGATCCGCTGCGTGCGCGCGGCGACCGCCGACAGCAGCGGCATCGGTGCGGCGGACTGGCGGGCGTAGTGGTGGACGCGGAAGTAGGCGCCGTTCACGCCGAGCTCGTCGGCGCCGACCGAGATGTCGATCGCGTCGTGGAGCATCTGGCGGGCGGTGATCCCGCCCTGGGAGGGGTTGCCGCCGTAGTGGCCGAAGCTGAGGAATCCGAAGGCACGCATGACCGCACCCTATCAACTAGTTGAAAACGGGACCAGTGGTGAGGGGAGGGTGCGGCCATGGCCGCGAGCACCCCGAGAAGCCTCTCGTCCTGGCCGACTCCTCCGCCTGGCACGACCGGCTCCTCGCGCACGAAGGCCGTGGCGACGGCGAATGGCTCCTGCATGCGTCGAGGGGGCACCGCGAGGTGCCGACGCGCGTCGTGTCCGGCGCGCCCGCGGTGCGCCGCGACCGTCGTGCGGCCGCGAGGTGCGCTCGGCTCCGAGTCGAGCGCCCGACGACGCCCTGCGGTCAGCTCTGCGTCGAGCCGCCGTTCACGACCAGCGCGAACATCACGCCGAAGCGGTCGACGACCTGGCCGTAGTGGTCGCCCCAGGGTGCGAGCTCGAAGGGCATCGCGACCTTCCCGCCGCCCTCGGCGAGCCGTGCGAAGAGGTCCTTCGCCGACTCCACGTCCTCGAGCCCGATGAGGAAGGAGTAGACGTCCGAGCGCAGCGGCGGCAGCTCGTCAGCGGGCCCGCCGATCGCGTCGCCGCCCGAGACGGTGAAGAGGCCGCCGGTGAGGGTGGCGTGGGCGACCGCGCCACGCGGCGGGGCGAAGGGGAAGCCCGAGAGATCCGGGATCTCGTCGTAGGTCATCATCTCCAGCTCGCCGCCGAACTGATCCTGCCAGTGGGTGAGGACCTCCTGGCCATTGCCGGGGAAGGCGATGTAGGGCGAGTTCTGCGGCTGCGGCATGCTGACCTCCGGGCTCATCGGCGGGCGGCGACGTCGCGGCCCGGGGCGTCAGTCTTCCACGCCCCGGGCCGCGAGGGGAGGCTCAGTCCTCGTCGGCCTCTGTGGACTCGGCGGGACGGGAGCCCAGCTCGGCGTCCAGGCGCAGCAGGCCGGAGCCGTCCTCGCCGATCAGCTTCACGCGGCCGATGATCTCGGAGACGGTGGCCTCCTCCTCGATCTGCTCGTCGACGAACCAGTTCAGCAGCGGACGGGAGTCGTAGTCGCCCTCCTTGTCGGCGCTGCGGTACAGCTCGCGGATCGCCTCGGAGACCTTCTCCTCGTGGGCGAGGGCGGCCTCGAAGATCTCCAGCACCGACAGGCCGGGCGTCACGCCGGGCTCGGAGAGGGCGCCGATCGCGGCGTGGTTGCCGCGGTCCGAGACGTGCTGGATGAACTTGTTGGCGTGGACGATCTCCTCGTCGGCCTGGTGGCGCAGCCACGCGGCGATGCCGGGGAGGTCCTGCTCGTCCGCCTCGATGGCGAGCTGGCGGTAGGTGATCGATGCGGCGAACTCCAGGGTGATCTGGTCCTGGAACTTCTTCTCGAGATCGTTGCTCATCTTCATGGGCACGACGGTAGTCCTCCGACCAGTCGTTGTCACGCCTGGTGAGCCTTCCCTGACCTGCGATGATGCACTTCGGGCAGGCTTGCCTGACCGTGCGCGGCCGGCTCAGCCCCGCAGGTGAGCGGGCACGGGCCCGAGGGTGCGTCCGGGTACGAGCTCCCCCTCGACGAGTGTGTGCTGCGCCGGCGGCGGGGCACCGGCGAGCGGGCCCTCGGGGTCGTCCTGCGCGGCGACGAGCAGCTCCTCCATCCGCTCGACCGCCCGGGCGGTGACCTCCTCGACGGGCAGACGCACCGTCGCGAGCCCCACCAGGTCCAGGCCGTCGCCGAGCCCGTCGAAGCCGAGGGTGCTGACGTCCTCGGGGATGCGCACGCCCCGCTCGGCGGCGGCTCGCAGCAGGTCGAGCGCGACGTAGTCCACGGGGCAGACGATGCAGCTCGCGCGCTCCTCGCGCGCGGTGTCCAGGGCGCGCACCACGCCCTGCTCCACCGGCAGCAGGTCCACGGGGAGGGGGGAGACGCCGAGCTCCGCGCACCGCTCCACCAGGCTGCGGATCCGCAGGTCGAACACGCGCGAGTAGAGCAGCGGCGCGGTGAGCACGACGACCCGTCGGTGCCCGTGCACGGCGATCTCGTCGGCGACCGCGCGGCCGTGGGCGCGCTCGTCGTAGCTGATGGACTCGATGCGGGGGTGCTCGTTGGGGCGGCCGACGATCATCAGCGGCACCGAGGTCACGGTCTCCACGAGGTCCTCGGCGGCGGTCACGCCGGTGCCGACGAACACCCCGGCGACGCGCTGGCCGAGCAGGCGCCGCAGCCCGGCCACCTCGGCGGTGCCGTAGTCGTGGCGGGAGGCGGTCACGGAGATGAGGGTGCGCCCCGCCCGCTCGACCGCCCGGTTCGTCTCGGCCAGCAGGTGCCCGTAGGCGGGGTTCGTGCCGTCGCGGATCAGCAGGCCCAGCTGGCGGCCGTGGCGCATGGCGAGCCCGCTGGCGACGAGGTTGTGCACGTAGCCCAGGCGTGTGGCGGCCTCGTGCACGGCGATGAGGGTGTCGGGGGAGACCCGCTCCCCGTCGTTCTGGAAGACCCGCGAGACCGTGGAGCGGGAGACCCCGGCCGCGCGGGCGACGTCCTCCATGGTGGGCTGGCGCGGCATGGCGGCTCCTCCCGGTCCCGGATGCCTCGGGGTGCTGCACGAGCGCTCCGGTGCGCGTCGCGTCGGCGGCTGGTCCGGGGCAGGATAGCCCGGCCGGAAAGGCGCCGCGGACCGCCCAGGTGACCTGCAGGTGAAGACCGGGGGAAGGGGTCCGGAGCGCGACCGGGCCGACGACGAACAATCGGCACCGGGACGATGAACTTCCGGTGGACGCGCGGCGTACCGACGGTGCCGAGGGGTACCCGGAGGCCGGATGGGCACGACGTGGGAGCGCTCCCACCTGCGAGGTCAGGCGCTGTTCACGGTCGGTTCACCGAGCTCGACGGCTCCTTGGCGGATCGTCCCGCACCTTCCTACGGTGGCCTCGTCGAGGACGCCGGCGCCCGCCCCGCGGCCGCAGGGATCCTCGATGTGCCCGCTCCCGGATCCCGGTCCTGCGCAGCGGGCGAGGCGGACCCGCGAGTCCGCCGACGGCCGCCCGCCCCGGGCAGGGCGCGTCCGTCGCGCAGCCCGTCGTCCCCCGACAGCCCTCCGGGCCGTCCCGACCAGGAAGCTGGGAGCGCTCCCATGACAACCCCCGTCCGCACCCACGGCCCGGACCGCACGGCCGCCGCCGCTGCCGGTGCGTCGCCGCGCGAG
>NZ_KV788655.1:0-11649 GCF_001807385.1 Brachybacterium sp. HMSC06H03
GGGCCACGTCCTCGCGACGTGGCCCGGGCCCTTCCGCATGCGCTCCGCGCCCAGTGACCGCGCCCTCCCGGGGCGCTGCGGGTGTGATCGTCGCGACGTGCAGATCACGGACCGGTCACGGCGCCGCGAAAGGGGAGGTCCACGGTGGGTCGAAGTGCCCGCACCGCCCGTCGGACGCCGTATGATGACGAGGTGCCGTCAAGTGACGGGCCTTCCCGGGTCCGCCACGGCTCGCTCCTCAGGGGTGGGCGCGGCACTGTGGGTGTGTTCAGCCCACGTCAGTACCAGCTCCGCGCCGCGGAGCCGCCCCGGAACCTCCGTCCGGGTCGGCGACGAGGGCAGGAGACGACGAGCGGAAGGTCATCCCCTGTGATCCCCCAGGTCCCCAAGCGCGCGCGGCGCGGCCGTCGCGCAGCGGCAGTCGGCCTCGCCCTGGCCACACTGGTCCTCGCCGGTTGCACCCAGGCGCAGCAGCGCGGGTTCCTCCCCGGCCCCGACGACGGACAGGAGGTCACCAGCCAGACCGAGAGGATCACGAACCTCTGGGTCGGGTCCTGGTCCGTGCTGGTCCTCGTCGGCCTCGTCATCTGGGGCCTGACCATCTGGTGCGCGGTGGCCTACCGCCGCCGGAAGAACGACAAGGGCTTCCCGATCCAGCTGCGCTACCACGTGCCGCTCGAGCTGATGTTCACGCTCGTGCCCGTGGTGATGGTGCTGACGCTCTTCTACTTCACCCAGCGCGATGCCCGAGAGATCGAGATGCACGTCGCCGAGCCCGACGTGACAGTCAACGTCGTCGCCAAGCAGTGGAGCTGGGACTTCAACTACGTCGACGACAACGTCCACGAGCCCGCGGGCGTGCAGTCCTTCGCCACCGGCGAGCCCGGCGCCGCGGAGTCGCTGCCCGAGCTGTGGGTGCCCGTCGACCAGACCGTCGAGTTCCGCCTCGACTCGCGCGACGTCATCCACTCGTTCTGGGTCGTGGACTTCCTGTACAAGAAGGACATGATTCCGGGGCACACCACCAGCTTCCAGGTGACCCCCACGCGCATCGGCGAGTACTCCGGCAAATGCGCCGAGCTGTGCGGCGAGTACCACTCCGACATGCTCTTCACGCTGAAGGTCGTGTCCCAGGAGGACTACGATGCGCACATGGAGGAGCTGCGGCAGCAGGGCTACGAGGGCCAGCTCGGCGTGGACCTCAACCGCAACGAGGAGGAGTGGAGCATGCGCGAGAAGCATGACGACGCCGGTCCTCGCTACACCGAGGAGACCGCGACCAGCGGCAACGAGGGAGACGACCAGTGAGCACCGACGTCACCGCCTCGCCGACCACCACGGCGCCCGCGCGGTTCCAGGAGGAGCGCCCCACCACTCTGGGGAGCCAGTTCTTCAAGCTGCTGACCACCACCGATCACAAGCTGATCGGCATGATGTACATGGGCATGGCCTTCGCGTTCTTCGCGTTCGGCGGCCTGCTCGCGCTCGGCATCCGCACCGAGCTGTGGGAGCCCGGACTGCAGGTCGTGGTCTCCAAGGACCAGTACAACCAGCTGTTCACCATGCACGGCACGATCATGCTGCTGATGTTCGGCACGCCGTTGTTCAACGGCTTCGCGAACTATCTCGTGCCGCTCCAGATCGGCGCCGTGGACATGGCCTTCCCGAGGCTGAACATGTTCGCCTTCTGGATCACGCTGTTCGGCTCGCTCATCGTGGTGGCCGGCTTCCTCACCCCGCAGGGCGCCGCGTCCTTCGGCTGGTTCGCCTACGCGCCGCTGTCGGACACGACGTTCTCGCCCGGGCTGGGCGGTGATCTGTGGGTCTTCGGATTGGCGTTGCAGGGCTTCGGCACGATCCTGGGCTCGGTCAACTTCATCACCACGATCATCTGCATGCGCATGCCCGGCATGACCATGTTCCGCATGCCGATCTTCACCTGGAACACCCTGATCACCGGCGTGCTGGTGCTGATGGCCTTCCCGCCGCTGGCCTCCGCGCTGCTGGCGCTCGGCGCCGATCGCCGCTTCGACGCGAACATCTTCGATCCCGCCAACGGCGGTCCTGTCCTGTGGCAGCACCTGTTCTGGTTCTTCGGCCACCCCGAGGTGTACGTGCTCGCCCTGCCGTTCTTCGGCGTCGCCTCGGAGATCATCCCGGTGTTCTCCCGCAAGCCGATCTTCGGCTACAAGACCCTCGTCGGCGCGACGATCGCGATCGCGGCGCTGTCCGTGACCGTGTGGGCGCACCACATGTACACCACCGGCGCGGTCATGCTGGACTTCTTCGCCTTCATGACGATGCTGATCGCCGTGCCCACGGGCGTGAAGTTCTTCAACTGGATCGGCACGATGTGGAGGGGGTCGCTGACCTTCGAGACGCCTATGCTGTTCACGCTCGGCTTCCTCACCACGTTCATCTTCGGCGGCCTGACCGGCGTCATCCTGTCCTCGCCGGTGCTGGACTTCCACATCTCCGACACCTACTTCGTCGTCGCGCACTTCCACTACGTGATGGCCGGCACCGTGGTCTTCGAGATGTTCGCGGGCTTCTACTTCTGGTGGCCCAAGATGTTCGGCTACAAGCTCAGCGAGGGCATCGGCAAGCTCCACTTCTGGCTGCTGACCATCGGCTTCCACATGACCTTCCTGATCCAGCACTGGCTGGGTGTCGCCGGCGCACCGCGCCGCTACGTGAACTACCTCGCCGAGGACGGCTTCGACTGGATGAACCAGATCTCGACCGTCGGCGCGTTCATCATGGGCGTCTCCACGCTGCCCTTCCTCCTCAACGTGGTCCTGACCCACCTGAAGGGGAAGAAGGTCGAGGTCGACGATCCGTGGGGCTACGGCGCCTCCCTCGAGTGGGCGACCTCCTGCCCGCCGCCGCGCCACAACTTCCACTCGCTGCCCCGTGTGCGCTCCGAGCGCCCTGCCTTCGATCTCCACCACCCCGAGGTCGCGCTGCAGGACCACATGCTCGCGGAGGAGCCTCTCGACCACCCCAGGAGCAACTGACATGAGAGCAACCGCAAGGATCTTCTGGATCGTCGGCGTCTTCTTCCTGGTCGTCACCATTGCGTACGGCCTGCTGACGGGGTACTTCGAGCCCCTCGGCATCGAGACCGTCGGCTTCCCGGCGATGATCGCGCTGACCGGTCTGGCGTTCATGATCGCGATGACCGCCAGCCTCGCGGTCCGCAAGAACGACCTCGGTGCCTCCGACGAGGAGCACGGCGACCTCGAGAGCTCGGCCGGTGTGCAGGGCAGCTTCAGCCCCTACAGCTGGGCGCCCCTGTGGGCGGCCATCGGAGGCGCGCTGTGCTTCCTCGGAGTGGCCGCCGGCTGGTGGATCTTCGCCTTCGGCATCCTCTTCGCCGGCTACGGCGTCCTGCTCTGGGTCCTCGAGTTCTCCCGAGGCCAGCACGCCCATTGAGCCGGCGCCGCTCGCCTCGCTCCGAGGCATCCCCGGAAGGCCCCGCATCTCGGATGCGGGGCCTTCCTGCATCTCCGGCAGCGGGTGACGTCCCGGGGGCCGTGCCTGCTCCCGGTCGTGCCTGCTCGGACACATGCAGCAGACGGAGCGGTCGCGTCAGCCGGGGTCACGCATCGCCTGGGATGCTGCCATCTCCTGTGCTGCACGCACCGCCCGGCCCACACGGAGGACGTGCGGTCCGCACGTCCTCGATCGACGTCCTCGGTCTGGGTGCGTGCTCCACGTGGCGTGCGCTCTGCTCGTCGACGGCGGCCCTCCTCGACCTCCGGCACGGGCGGGCTTGCGCACGCAGGCAGTACACGAGCGCAGCACGATGTGCTCCATTGGCCGATGTTGCGAGGCACAGGGGAGGAGGGGAAGGGCGCCAGGACGTGTCGGCGGCCCTTGACCGGATGCGTACTCATGCCAGGTCGGCGTACGAGGTCAAGGGTTCAGGAGGAGCCGGTGGATGAGCCGTGCGTAGAGCTGGGCAGGACAGTGGTCAACGACGATACCGGATGGAACATACGAATAGCGTTGTGATGAGGGCGTCGTTACGGCATCCCGTCTTCGGCGGCATGGCCGCTGTGCACACAAGGGTGCAGGGCCTCGTGGTTCCGGAGCAGCCCGGTGCTAGCTTGGCCCTGGATGCCCTGTGCGTCGGTCGTCGCTTACGACCACGCGCCAGGTCTAGGGGCGCCGAGGGGCGTCTCGTGCAGTGCTACCTCACGACGATCAGGAGACGGACGAGATGATCAGCTCCAGCAGGACTCCCAGTGATCGTGCGAGAGCGCAGATCGCCCAGCTCTTCGGCGGCGAGCAAGGAGAGGAGCGTGCCGTCGCATGGGCCCGCGGTGTGCTCGAGCACGCGGGGCTGGACGCCTCGACGGCGCCTCTGCGGTCGATGCGTGCACTGCGGCGCGCGGAACGGCGCCTGGGACTCGTCGCCGGCCGCTATCTCGTCGAGGCGGTCGCCGGTCGCTCCGAGGCGACAGGGCGCGCCGGCGTGGGAAGCCCCCTGACGGACTGACGACTCGTCGAGCCCGTGTCGGCGATCGCTGATGTCCGGCGGGCCTCGCTCGGAGCCGTCGCGTCGCCGCGGAGCGCTCAGGCCGCTTCGGGGCGGACGTATGAGCCGGGCTGGCGATCTGCTGCTGCAGCGGCCGGCGCGGGCACGAGGCCTTCCCTCCGCCCGTGCGACCGGCGCATCGCGGGGGAGGGGTCCGCTGCCGGGGGAGGGGGAGAACGCTCCGGGAGAGGCGGCGCCGACGGCGGGGCGTCAGGACGCAGAAGGAAGGGCCCCGAGGAATCCTCCTCGGGGCCCTTCCGTGATTGCCGTCCGGTGCGGTCAGCAGCGGGTCAGTGCATGACCTTCTCGGCCGGTGTGCGGTAGTCGCCGCCCGTGGCCTCGTCCACCAGATGCTTCTCGTGTCCCGCGTGCTCCATCGCCTCGCGAAGCGACGCCGGGGTGACCGGCTCGATGCGGTCCTTGAAGAAGAAGCTGGTGGCCTTGGCGCGCAGGGAGGAGACTCCCTTGCCCGCCTTGAGCGGACGGTAGTCGTCGTGGGCGACGAGCTCCCAGCGCTCGTACTCGTCCAGCGGCTCGTGGATCTCGATCATGTCGCCGGAGCCGGTGCGGACGATGCGAGAGGTCTCCCGGCCGTGCAGCACCAGATCGCGCTTCTGACGCTGGATCGAGAGGCACAGGCGCTTCGTGATGTAGAAGGCCAGCACCGGAGCCACGAAGAAGGAGATGCGGAACAGCCAGGTGAGGTCGTTGATCGAGAGCTGCAGGGCGATCGCGATGAGGTCGTTGGTCGCCGCCAGCGCGAGGATCAGGTACGACACGATCCATGCGACGCCGATGCCGGTGCGCACGGGGGCGTTGTACGGCTTGTCCGCGAGATGGTGCTCACGGTCGTCGCCGGTGACCCAGGACTCGATGAACGGGTAGAGGGCGAGGAAGGCGAGCAGCGCGCCGTAGATCGCCATCGGGATCAGCATGTTCAGCGAGATCACGTAGCCGAAGATCGTGAACTCCCAGCCCGGGATGAGGCGCAGGCCGCCGTCGGTCCAGAGCATGTACCAGTCGGGCTGCGAGCCGGCCGAGACGGGGGAGGGATCGTAGGGACCGTAGACCCACATCGCGTTGATCGAGGTGGTCGCCGAGATCAGCGTGATGATGCCGAAGACGAGGAAGAAGAAGCCGCCTGCCTTCGCGCCGAACACCGGCAGCACCGGGTGTCCCACGACGTTGCGGTTGGTGCGGCCCGGGCCCGCGTAGTGGGTGTGCTTGTGCACGACCACGAGCACGAGGTGGATCGCGATGAGGCCCAGGATCGCCGCGGGCACGAGCAGGATGTGGATCGTGAACAGTCGCGGGATGATGTCGGTGCCCGGGAACTCGCCGCCGAAGAGCAGCATCGACAGGTAGGTCCCGACGATCGGGATCGCCTTCATCAGGCCGTCGACCACGCGCAGGCCGTTGCCGGAGAGGACGTCGTCCGGGAGGGAGTAGCCGGAGAAGCCGGCGACCATGCCGAGCACCATGAGGGAGAAGCCGATGAGCCAGTTGAGCTCGCGGGGCTTGCGGAACGCGCCGGTGAAGAACACGCGGAACATGTGCACGAAGATCGCGACCATGAACACGAGCGCTGCCCAGTGATGCATCTGCCGGAACAGCAGACCGCCCTTGACCTCGAACGCGATCTCCATCGTCGACTCGAAGGCGCGGGAGACCGTGGCGCCCTGGAGCGCCTCGTACGGGCCGTTGTAGATGACCTCCTCCATGGAGGGGTCGAAGAACATCGTCAGGAAGACGCCGGAGATCAGCAGGATGACGAAGCTGTACAGAGCCATCTCGCCGAACATGAAGGACCAGTGGTCCGGGAAGACCTTGCGCGCGAAGAACTTCACGAAGCCGGCGCCGGAGAGGCGCTGGTCGAGGAAGTCGCCGCCCACCGCACCGAGCTTGAGGATGCGGGAGTCGCCGTCGGAAGACTGCTTCCGGGTGCTGGGAGTCGTGGTCGTCATGTGATCACTTGTCCTTGTGGATGTTCCAGAAGCTGGGGCCGATCGGCTCGGTGAAGTCGCCGGGGGCCACGAGATACCCCTCGGCGTCGACCTCGATCGGCAGCTGCGGCAGCGGGCGGTGGGCCGGGCCGAAGATCACCTTGGCGCCGTCGGTGACGTCGAAGGTGGACTGGTGGCACGGGCAGAGCATGTGGTGCGTCTGCTGCTCGTAGAGCGCGACCGGGCACCCGACGTGCGTGCAGATCTTGGAGAACGCGAGCACGCCCTCCACACCCATCGACATCGACTCCTCGTTCTTCGCGAGCTTGGGGTCGATGCGCACGATCACGGCAGCGGCCTTGGCGCGCTCCTCGAGGTGGTGCGGGGTCTCGTGGGTGAGGCCCTCGGGCATGACGTGGAAGATCGAGTTCATCGCGACGTCGGACAGCTTGATCGGCGTGCCGTCGTGGTCGCGGGCCAGTCGCTGGCCCGGGTTGTGGCCCCAGAAGGTGTGGTGGAGCTTGTTGCCCGGGAGCGGGCCCAGCGTCGACAGCGGGGCGAGCACGGCGATGGGCAGGGCCGCGAGGGCCGCCACCATCGCGGTGACCATGACGGGACGACGGCCGATGCCGGTCTCCGCCAGGCCGCCGGTGATCATCTGGGCAGCGGCCTTGCGCGTCTCGTCGGAGCCGCGGACGTCATGGCGCTCCTCGACCCACTCCTCGTCGGGCATGAGCGTCTTGGCCCAGTGCACCGCCGCGGCGCCGATGAAGAACACCGCGATCGCGAGGCCGAGGCCCGTGACGAGGTTGGACCACCACAGCGCGCGGGGAGTGCCCTCCTCCGCGAAGATGTTGGTGTCCAGCGGAGTGACGAGGAAGTACGCCGCGATGAAGATGACGGTCCCGACCACGCTGAGGAGGAACATGAAGGCGACGAGTCGCTCGGCGCGCTTCTCCGCAGGCTTGGAGATGTCGGTCTGACGGGGGGAGTGGGGAGGCAGACCCGGGTTGGGGAACCCGCCGCCCTCCTTGGGGGCGAGGGTGCTGACCCGGGTGGGGTAGCTGCCGTCGGGGTTGGTGTTCATGCTCGCATTCACTTGGCCTTCGCCCCCAGCCACACGGCGGTGCCGAGGAGCAGGGACAGGATGATCGTCCAGGCGTACAGGCCCTCGGTCACGGGGCCGAGGGAGCCCAGGGAGATGCCGCCGGGGGAGCCGGTCTCCTCGAGGGTCTCGAGGTAGGTGATGACGTCACGCTTGTCCTCGGGCGAGAGGTTGGTCTCGTTGAAGACCGGCATGTTCTGGGGACCGGTGTCCATGGCTTCGTAGACGTGCTTGCCCTCGACGCCGACGACCGGCGGAGCGTACTTGCCTCGGGTCAGCGCACCGCCGGCACCGGCCGCGTTGTGGCACATGGCGCAGTTGATGCGGAAGATCTCGCCGCCGCGCTCGGCGTCGCCCTTGCTGGTGTCCAGCCACTCCTCGTCCGGCACCGAGGGGCCGGGGCCGAGCGAGGCCACGTACGCGGCGAGCTGACGGGTCTGCTCCTCGTTCATCTGCTGCGGCTTCTGGCGGGCCTGGGCGCCCGAGGCCTGCATGGGCATGCGGCCCGTGCCGACCTGGAAGTCGACGGCGGCGGCGCCCACGCCGATCAGCGAGGGGCCGAGGGTGGAGCCGTCGGCATCCGTGAGACCCGCGGCGTCACGGCCGTGGCAGGTCGCGCAGTTCGCGAGGAAGAGAGCCTCTCCGGCCTCGACGTCGCTCTCTGTGTAGGCCTCGGCCTGGGCCGTCTGCGGCTGCAGGGCCGCGTACAGCCCGCCGGTCGCGACGAGCGCGAGCAGCAGGATCACGAGTAGCGCCATCGGGTGATGACGACGTGCGGCGAGAGCCTTCACGGTTCGGACCTCGATTCGTGGAGGGGGCGGACGGGGAGGGACAGGAGTTCAGGGGTGCGGTGGGGCCCGGGGGCCGCTGCGCGGATCAGAAGATCGTCCAGTCGAAGTCGACCGGGATGACGTGGCCGGAGGAGACGCCGGTCAGGATCGGGTCGAGCATGTACACGACGAAGAAGAGCACGATCCAGACGATGTCGACGAAGTGCCAGTAGTAGGAGATGCAGATCGCCGAGACCTGCTCGTGCGCCGTGAAGCTCTCCGCGACGTAGGCGCGCATCAGCACCATCAGGAACGCGACGAGGCCGCCGATCACGTGGAGGCCGTGGAAGCCCGTCGCGAGGTAGAAGATCGAGCTGAACGGCGAGGACGACAGGGTCACGCCGTGGTGGACGAGCTCCGTGTACTCGAAGGCCTGGCCCGAGACGAAGATCGCGCCGAGGATGAAGGTGAGCGTGTACCACTCGATCATCCCCCAGCCGGCGATGTTGAAGATCGAGCCCTCGCGGCGCTTGCGCGGCGCGAACGACTGGCCCCAGGGGAAGCGGCCCTCGGCGACGAAGACGCCGATCTGGCAGGTGACGGAGCTGAAGACCAGGATCGAGGTGTTCAGCAGCGCGAAGCCATGGGTGAAGTTCGACTGGCCCTCGGCGAAGGTCTCCGGCGCCATCGAGCGCAGCGTGAAGAACATCGCGAACAGGCCGCCGAAGAACATGAGCTCGCTGGCGAGCCAGACGAGGGTGCCGATCTGCGTCGGGTTCGGGCGGCCGACCGCTGGGGCGGCAGCGGGGGAGGAGCGCACAGGCAGAGTCGCAGTAGTCACGTCACCATTATGTCGTGTCGTCAGATTCGGTGTGTCGGTTCACGACGACCGAGCACATCGCGGGGCCTGCGCCCCGGGCGGACCGTGCCAGCATAGCCCTCCTGACGGCCTGTCACGAACCAGGACACGCGTCGATACGCCCAGGTGATCGGCCATGTGCGTGCGTCGTGACCGTTCCGTGATCCGATCCGTGACCAGGGCGACGGTGCACCCGCTCGCAGGTGCGATGATCGAGGCATGAGCGAGCAGACCCCGACCTGGTCCCGGCTCACCGCGCGCCTGGTGCGCGGCGAGCATCTCGAGCACGCCGAGGCGAGCTGGGCGATGGACGAGATCATGACCGGAGAGGCGGGTCCCGTCCCGCTGGCGGGCTTCCTCGTGGCGCTCCAGGCCAAGGGCGTCAGCAGCACGGAGCTCGAGGCCCTGGCCGATTCGATGGTCGCCCACGCCCGTCCCGTCGCGGTGGAGCGGCATGCGATCGACATCGTCGGCACCGGGGGCGACCTCGCGCAGACTGTGAACATCTCCACGATGGCCTCGGTGGTGATCGCCGCCTCCGGCCGCACCGTCGTCAAGCACGGCAACCGCGCCTCGACCTCCCGCTCGGGCTCGGCCGACGTGCTCGAGGCGCTCGGCGTCCGGCTGGACCTCCCCGTGCCCGAGGTCGAGCGCCTGGTCGGCGAGGTCGGCATGACCTTCCTCTTCGCGCAGGTGTTCCATCCCTCCATGCGCTTCGCCGCCGAGGCTCGCAAGGGCCTGGGCATCCCTACCGTGATGAACATCCTGGGACCGATCACGAACCCCGCGCGCCCGCTCGCGAGCGCGGTCGGGGTCGCCGATCCGGCCATCGCCCCGACCGTCGCCGGCGTGTTCGCCTCGCGCGGCACCAGCGCCCTCGTCTTCCGCGGTCAGGACGGCCTGGACGAGCTGACGGTGAGCGCCGCCTCGGACGTCTGGGAGGTCCGCGGCGGGGAGGTGCGCTCGCGCCTGCTGGACCCGACGGCGCTGCTGGGCATCCCCCGCAGCCCCCACGACGCGCTCCGCGGGGGTACGGCCGAGGAGAACGCACAGGTCGCCCGTGACCTCTATGCGGGGGCGAAGGACGGGCGGATGGGCCCGATCCGGGATGCGGTGCTGCTGAACGCCGCGGCGGGCATCCTCGCCCACGACGGCATCGGGCAGCCGGCCGCCGACTGCTTCGAGGACCGCTTCCGCGCCGCCCACGCAGAGGCGGTCTCCACGCTCGACAGCGGGGCGCCGGCGACGCTGCTCGCTCGCTGGGCGAGGGCGTCCCAGGAGTCGCTCGCCGCGAACGGCTGAGCGGACCGGGACGATCGGCCCACGCCGTCCCGGGACGGCCTCCGCCTGCGGGCGAGGTGCGATCGCCCAGGACGGCAGGGCCTCTCAGCCCTCGAGACCCAGGTCGAAGGCGGCGTCGAGGTCCCGCTTCGAGTAGGTCTTGAAGGCGATGTTGGTGGTGGTGTCCCGGACGCCCTCGACTCGGCTGAGCGAGCCGGCGATCACGCCGGCGAGGTCCTCGTGGTTCCGCACACGGGCCACCGCGATCAGGTCCACGTCGCCGGTGACTGAGTAGACCTGCTCGATCCCGTCGATGTCGACGATCGCCTCGGCGACCTCGGGGATGCGCTGGGGGTCGACGACGATCGAGACGATGGCGGTGATCATGGATTCTCCTTCGACGGGCGCGGGGGCGCCGAGCGGCTTCTCCCGTGAGCCTATTCCCCCGGGGCGGTCGAGGTCATGGCGAAGCGCCGGGCAAGGTGCTCCGCCTCGAAGCGGGCCCGGGCCGGCACCTGCCACGATCCCTCGCACAGCACCGTGCGCACGCCCTCGCCCTCGAGCCACCCCAGCAGGATCTCGGCCTCCTGGTGATACCCCTGGCACAGGGGCGCGGCGAGCTCGGCCTCGCCGGTCCCCGTCATCGCCAGGGAGCGGGCGAAGGGCAGGGGGTCCTTCGCCGCCGGCACCAGGGTGGTCCCGGAGAACCGTCCGTGGCGCACAGCCAGCAGCTCCCAGCCGCGTCCGCCGATCACGGCCTCGGTGCTGGGCCGGGCCGCGATGAGCAGCGGCACCTCCGCGAGGGCGCGCAGCCGGGAGGCGCGACGGGCGGCGTCCAGATAGGCGAGGACCAGTCGGCGCAGCTTCTCCGCCTCCTCGTAGCGTCCCGCGTCGACGTGGGTGCGCAGCCGGGAGGCGGCATGGTCGAGCACCTCGCGCGGGTCGGAGACCATGGCGCGGCGCAGCCGCTCGTGATGCCCGCTCGACGGGGCCGCGCCGCGCGCGGGATCGGCCTCCAGCGCGGCACCGCGCCCCATGACCGCGTCGGTGAGAAGCCCGCGCAGCGGCTGGGCGTCGTGCCGGGAGGCGAGGGGACCGATGTGCGCCGAGCCGTCGGCCTCCGTGCGGGCCAGCCGCGCTCCGCGCAG
>NZ_KV788656.1:0-5338 GCF_001807385.1 Brachybacterium sp. HMSC06H03
CGGACCCGGGGCCGGCCGCCGGCCGGCTGCGTCGCGCCGCTAGCAGCGAGCGGACGACGAGCGCGGCCACATACACCGCGATCGTCAGCAGCACGATCACGCCGCCCGGCGGGAGGTCGACGTAGACCGTGATCACCAGGCCGCCGACGGCGCACAGCATCGCGATGACCATGGCAGTGCGCATCGTGCGGGCGAAGCCGACCACCAGATGCTGCGCGGCGGCCACCGGCACGATCATCAGCGCCGAGACCATCAGTGCGCCCACGATCCGCATCGACAGCGTCACCGTCAGCGCCGCCATCACTGCGATGAGGACGTTGACGGTCCGCACCGGCAGCCCCGCGGCGCGGGCGAACTCGTCATCGGCGGTGACGGCCGCGAGCAGGGCGGAGAGCCCCACCCCGATCGCGAGCACGACCACGGCGAGCACGAGCGCGATCACGGTGTCCAGCCGGGTCACGGTCGAGAGGGAGCCGAAGAGATAGCCCATCAGGTTCTGCGAGGTGCCGCCGGCGAGCTGGATGATGACCACACCGCCGGCGATGCCGCCGTAGAACAGGATCGCCAGTGCCACGTCGCGGCTGGTGTGGCTGATCTCGCGCACGTACTCGATCAGCACCGCGCCGATCACGGAGGCGGCCAGCGCCCCCGGGATCGCGAGCAGGTCGGCCGGGGTGGCGGAGAGCCAGGCGCCGATGAGCCAGCCGACGGCCACGCCCGTCAGCGCGACGTGCCCGAGGCCGTCGCCGAGCAGGGAGAGCCGCTTCTGCACCAGATAGGTGCCGACCACCGGGGCGGTGAGCCCGATGAGCACCGCGATGATCAGCGGGTAGCGCAGCAGGTCGGAGGTGAGGATGTCCAGCATCGAGATCATGCGGGGTGGATCTCCTGTCCCAGGCATTCGTCGAGCGGGGCGGCGTCCTCGGGATGTCCGTGCCCGGGGTCCAGGTGCGGGCGCTCGCTCACGGGGCCGTCGTGGACCATGCGGCCGTGGTCCAGGACCACGGCGCGGCTGATGTCATCGGTCAGCGGACCGGTCTCGTGCAGGACCACGAGCAGGGTGGTGCCGCGGGCGGAGAGCTCGCCGAAGAGGTCGGCGATCAGCTGCTGGGTGGGGACGTCCACCCCGGAGAAGGGCTCGTCGAGCACGAGCAGCTCGGGATCGCGCACCAGGGCCCGGGCGATCATCACGCGCCGACGCTGCCCGCCCGACATGCGGGTGATCGGCCGGCCGGCGAGGTCCGCCATCCCGACCGCCTCGAGCGCGGCATCGACCCGGGGGTCGCGGGCGCTGGGCCACCAGCGGCGGGCGGTGAGCAGGCCGCTGGCGACGGTCTCCCGTGCGGTCGCCGGGATCGAGCCGGTCTCGGCCGACTCCTGGGGGACGTAGCCGAGGCCGTCGTGGGCACGCCCCTGGGAGACCGGGCGGCCCAGCAGGTGCGCCGTGCCGCTCTCGAGCGGCAGCACCCCGACCGCGGCGCGCAGCAGGGTCGACTTGCCCGAGCCGTTCGCACCGAGCAGCGCGACGAGCTCGCCGCGCTCGATGCTCAGGTCGATGTCGTGCAGGACCCGCTGGCCGGCGCGGGAGACGCTCGCGCCGACGATCTCGACGACCGGTCCGTCCCCCGCTCCGTCGCCGGCGCTCACGCCCAGCTCTCCGCGAGGGCGGTGCAGTTGCTTCTCATGACGGCAGGGTAGTCCGCCTCCGGGGACTGCTGGGTCTCGAGGTTGTCCAGCTCGGCGCTGTCGATGCCGAGATTGTCGGCGAGGGTCTGGGCGACCTTCGGCGAGGCGGTCGCCTCGAAGAAGATCGTGGTGACCTCCTCGTCGCGGACCACGGTCTCGAGGGCGAGCAGCCGCTGCGGGGACGGCTCGGTCTCCGGGTCGATCCCGGAGATGCCCACCTGGTGCAGGTCGTAGCGGTCGGCGAGATAGGTGTAGGCGGCGTGGCTGGTGATGAAGGTGCGTCGCTCGTCGGCCACCTCCTCGAAGGCGGAGGTCAGCTCGGCGTCGAGCTGCTCGAGCTCCTCGCGCACCGTGGCCGCGGCGGAGGTGAACTCCTCGGCGTTCTCGGGGGAGAGCTCGCCCAGGCGCGCGGCGATCGCGTCGCCCAGATCCGCCATCCGCAGCGGGTCGTGCCAGAAGTGGGGGTCGTTCGGGCCGTGGTCGTGGCCCTCGTGGGAGTCGCCCTCCTCGGCGTGCTCGGCGTGCTCCTCCTCGCTCTCCCCGGCGTGCACCTCCTCCGCGCTGCCGGCATCGGCGGGCAGGAGCGTGATCACGGAGGAGACGTCGAGCACGTTGTCGCCCCCCTGGGAGGCGATGGCGTCGTCGAGCGCGGTCTGGAAGCCGGGGATCTGCAGCACCAAGTCGGCCTCCTCGACGAGCATGGTCTGCTTCACGGACAGCTCGAGGCCGTGGGCGTCGGCCCCCGGCGTGGTGAGGTCCGTGAGGGCGACGTGCTCGCCGCCGATCCGCGTGACCAGGAAGCTCAGCGCGTAGGCCGAGGTGACGACCGACAGTCCGTCCCCGTCGGCGGCCGTGCCCTCCCCGCAGGCGGCCAGGAGCGCCGCACCGGCGCCGAGGCCGAGGGCGGACAGGAGGGTGCGGCGGCGAAGAGGGGAGGCATGCGACATGACAATCATTCTCACCAATGGCGGTGCCGGGGTGCAAGTCGGGAGGCCGTGCGGAGCCGGTGCGCGTGGGGACGCTCACACGCGAGCGGCGTCCTGGGCCGATGACTATGCTGGGCGCGTTCTGATCGCACCGTCACCAGGAGTCCCCCCGTGGCCAAGGCCCCCGCCAGCACGCTGGACAACGTCATCGCTCTCGCCAAGAAGCGCGGCTTCGTGTTCCAGGCCGGTGAGATCTACGGAGGCTCCCGCTCCGCTTGGGACTACGGCCCCCTGGGCGTGGAGCTCAAGGAGAACATCAAGCGCCAGTGGTGGCGCACCTTCGTCCAGTCCCGCGGGGACATGGTGGGACTGGACTCCTCGATCATCCTCCCCAAGCGGGTGTGGGAGGCCTCCGGGCACGTCGCGACCTTCGTCGACCCGCTGGTGGAGTGCCGCAGCTGCCACAACCGCTTCCGCGAGGACCACCTGATCGAGGCCTTCGAGGCCAAGAAGGGCCGCGCCCCTGAGGGCGGCATGGCGGAGATCGCCTGCCCCAACTGCGGCACGCGCGGCGAGTTCACCGAGCCGCAGCAGTTCTCCGGCCTGGTGAAGACCTACCTCGGCCCCGTCTCCTCCGAGGCCGGCCTGCACTTCCTGCGCCCCGAGACCGCGCAGGGCATCTTCGTCAACTTCCTCAATGTCGTCACCGCCACCCGGCAGAAGCCGCCCTTCGGCATCGGCCAGATCGGCAAGGCGTTCCGCAACGAGATCACCCCCGGCAACTTCATCTTCCGCACCCGCGAGTTCGAGCAGATGGAGATCGAGTACTTCACCCCGCCGGCCGAGGCCGACGAGCACTTCAGGGCCTGGGTCGAGGAGTGCTGGAACTGGTTTGTGGACCTCGGCATCAAGGAGGAGAACCTCCGCCGCTTCGACGTGCCGGAGGACGAGCGCGCCCACTACTCGGCCGGCACCATCGACTTCGAGTACCGCTTCGGCTTCCAGGGCAGCGAGTGGGGCGAGCTGATGGGCGTCGCCAACCGCACCGACTTCGACCTGAGCAGCCACACCGAGGCGTCCGGCACGAAGATGCAGTACTTCGACCAGGCCGCGAACGAGCGCTACACGCCCTACGTCATCGAGCCGAGCTTCGGCCTGACCCGCTCGATGATGGCCTTCCTCGTCGACGCCTATCGCGAGGACGAGGCTCCCAACACCAAGGGCGGGGTCGACAAGCGCACCGTGCTGGGCCTGGACCCGCGCCTCGCCCCGGTCAAGGCCGCGGTGCTGCCGCTGTCCAAGAGCGAGGACCTCGTGCCGCGCGCCGAGAAGCTCGCCGAGTCGCTGCGCAAGCACTGGAACGTCGAGATGGACGTGACCCAGGCGATCGGCCGCCGCTACCGCCGCCAGGACGAGATCGGCACCCCGTTCTGCCTCACCGTCGATTTCGAGACCGCCGAGGACCAGGCCGTCACCATCCGCGAGCGCGACACCATGACCCAGGAGCGCGTGGCGCTCGACCAGGTCGAGTCCTACCTCGCCGCGCGCCTGATCGGCGCCTGAGCCGCACAGCACGGCCGACGGGGCCGACGGGGATCTCCCCGTCGACCCCGTTCTGGTTCCGGGCGGGAGCCGCTCTCCGGTGGGCGGAAGGACCCTGTCAGGACAGGGGCCGACCTCAGGGGAGGGCGAGGAGCAGGTGCGGCAGCACGTGGCGGGCGAAGGCGTCCAGGGTCCGCGCGGCGTCCTCGAGGGGAGCGCCGGAGGGCAGCACGAGCGCGATCTCGTCGGCCTCCAGCACCACCGGGTCCGCCAGCAGCGCCTGCGCGACGGCGACCGGCTCGTCGAGCACGACCGGACCGTAGACCGCCTCGCGTCCGCCGAGCTCGGTGCGGCGGTGCTCGGCGAGCACCCCTGCCTCCGCGGAGCGCTCGCGCGGGATCAGCGTGGTGTAGCGCTCGAGCTCCGCCTCGTCGAGCACCGGGAGCATCTGCCGGCTGACCATGACCCGGCCCTCCCCGTGCCCGGCCTCGAGCGACGCCTCGCGATAGGCACGCAGCGCCTCCAGCTGGAGCTGCGCGAAGGCGCGGCCCGAGCCGTCGTCCGGGGCCATGGTCGCCAGCTGCAGGCCGAGGCCGAGCCGGCCCGCCATCGCCGCCCGCTCCGGGCTCGCCGCCCCGTAGGCCAGGCGCTCCCGCAGCCCGGGCGCGCGGGGCTGCAGGCGCAGCGGCGTGCCGGGCTCGACCTCCTCGATGTGCGCGTCCGCCCCCGCGACGATCTCCCCGTCGAGGAAGGAGAGCAGGTCGTGCAGGATCCGGTCCACGTGGTCGCGATGGTCGCCGTGCAGGGCCCCGAAGGCGCGGGCGTAGATCGCATCGTGCGCGGAGTAGCCCGGTGCGAGGCCGGCGCGTAGCCTGCCGCCGGTGAGCAGATGGGCGGTGGCGAGGTCCTCCGCGAGCCGGCCCGCGTTCTCGAAGCGGAGCGGGATCACCGCGGTGCCCAGCTCGATGCGCTCGGTGTGCTGGGCGAGGGCGGAGAGGAACAGCAGCGGCGAGGGCAGCGCATCCTGCAGATGCCGCACCCGCACGTAACCCGCGTCGTAGCCGAGCGCCTCCGCGCTGCGGAACAGCGCGCGGCCCTCGTCCAGGGCGGAGTGGTCCACCTGGGCGACGAAGCCGATGCGGGGCGCGGGGCGGCCCCTCGCGGCGCCGGTCGCGAGCGCGCCG
>NZ_KV788657.1:0-1446 GCF_001807385.1 Brachybacterium sp. HMSC06H03
GAGCGGGCCCGACGGGCGGCGCGGCGCGCGGCCTCGGTCTCGCCGCGCCGGGCGAGCAGGTCGGCGTGGCGGTCGTCGAGATAGGCCGCCCAGTAGCGGGCGCGCGCGTCATGACCCTCGGGCATCCGCCCGATCGCCTCGAGCACCTCGCGGCGGCGGGCCTCGTAGCCGGTCTGGTCGGTCCCCTGCTCGCCGCGGGCGAGCGCATCGCCGGCGACGATCAGCACCCCCATCCGGGCGTCGACCAGGTGGTCCCACAGCAGCTCGGGCGGCAGGTCCCAGCCGGAGTCGGGGCGGGTGCGGCGCTCGATCTCGCGGGCGGCGACGTGCACCGCCCCGGAGCGCCCCAGGTCCAGCGCCCGCCGCATCGCCAGGGCGTTCGCGCTCAGCTCGGTGCGCAGCCTCTCGGAGCGCTCCTCGCGCGGGGTGTCGAGGTCGTCGACGAGCCAGCGCGCCGCCGCGGCCAGGCGCTGCAGCTCCCCGAGGGAGGCGGCGTGATCGCCGGCGCGCTCGTGGAGGCTCGCGGCCAGCCGCGCCGCCTCGAGCAGGGAGCGGTGGTCACGGTGCTCGCGGGCGAGGGCGCGGGCCTGCTCGAGCGGCACCCACGCCGCGTCCAGCCGCTCGGCCTGGAGGCGCTGGGCGGTGACGGCCAGGAGCGGGGCGATCCGCAGCCGGTCCTGCTCGAGGGTGCGCTGCAGGGACAGCAGGCGCCCTGCGGTGAAGCCGGCGAGATCCGTCGCGCCGGCCGCCATCAGCGCCTGCAGCAGGGAGGTGATCAGCCCGATCCGCAGCGGGGGGTCGTCCACGTCGGCGAGCCCGCCGAGCGCCTCGAGGGCGTGGTGCGCGGCGACGACGGGCCGCTCCTGCCGGAGCAAGCGGGCGAGGAGGGCGTGGGCGCCGGTCTCCAGGCGCCAGGGGTCCGCGGGGGCCTCGCCGCGCTCCGTCGCCTGCTGCGCGGTCAGCTCGAGCACGTCGAGGGCGAGGCTCACGGCCCCGTCGACGTCGCCGACGGCCTCGAGGGCCTGCGCGAGCCGGAGACGCAGCTCCCGCTCGGGGTCCTCGAGCAGCGCCTCGCGCACCTCGGGAAGGGCGGCGAGCGCGGCACGGAGCCGGGCCACGGCGCGGCGCGGGTCGACGGTGCCGCCCCGCCCCTCGTCGGGGCCGGGCAGGGAGCTGGCCTCGAGGGCGCGCACGACGGCGAGCATCGGGGCGGAGGCGCGGAGGGCCTCGCCGCGGCGTCGACCCCGGCCCCCGGTGCCCGTCCTGTCGGGCGCCTCGGCGAGCGGGCCGCGCTCGAGCAGGACCTGCACCACGGCCGCGGCCTGCTCGGTGCGGCCGCTGCGGTGCAGGAGGGAGACGAGGTCCGCGGAGTCGCTCTCGGCCTGCGCGGCGTCCCCGCTCCGCAGAGCGCCGCGCAGCGCCGCCCGCAGCAGCGCGGCGCGGTCC
>NZ_KV788658.1:0-21769 GCF_001807385.1 Brachybacterium sp. HMSC06H03
GCTTCGTGAGCAGGGAGGAGATGTGCTTCTCGACGCTTCCGGCGGAGACGAACAGCGCATCGGCGATCGCCTGGTTCGAGCGGCCCTGCGCCATCAGGGAGAGCACCTCGCGCTCCCGCGGCGTGAGCGCCTCGAGGGTGCGGCGCCGGCGGGAGCGGACGAAGATCTGCTGGACCACCTCGGGGTCCAGCCAGGTCCCGCCCTCGCCGACATCGGCCACCACCCCGAGGAACTCCTCCACGTCCGCGACCCGATCCTTGAGCACGTAGCCCAGGCCGTGCGAGGAGTCGGCGATGAGATCGGAGGCGTAGCGCTCCTCGACGTACTGGGAGAGCACCAGCAGCGCCACCTCGGGATCCTGCTGCCGGATCAGCACCGCGGCCCGCACGCCCTCGTCGGTGAACGTCGGCGGCATCCGCACGTCGATCACCGCGAGGTCGGGGCGGTGGTGGGAGACGGCGGCGAGCAGGCCCGCCGCATCGCCCACCGCGGCGGCCACCTCGTGGCCGGCGTCGGTCAGGAGCCTCTCGAGCCCGGCGCGCAGCAGCACGGCGTCGTCGGCGATCACGATCCTCATCGGGGGACCTCCAGGGTCTGGTCTCGGGGCCCGGTCCCGTCGGCCGGGCGCGGGAGGGGGACGGCGCTCAGGTCGGCGGACAGGGCCGGTCGCAGGGGAGCGGCGCCGGAGGTCGGCGCGCCGGTGGGCAGGACGGCCTCGAGCACGGTGCCGCCGCCGACGGGGCTGCTGATCCCGAGCACCCCGCCGGTCGCGCGGACCCGGTCGGTGAGCCCGGCGAGGCCGGTGGAGAGCCCGTCGCGGCGCACCCGCGCGCCGCCGCGCCCGTCGTCCTCGATCCGCACCCGCAGCGCGTGCGGGTCCTGGCGCACGCTCACGGAGACCTGCTCGGCCTCCGCGTGCTTGGCGATGTTGGTCAGCGCCTCGGCGACCACGAAGTAGGCCACGCCCTCCCGCTCCCGGTCCAGCCCCGCGTGCGCCGGCCCCAGCAGGGAGACGTCGAGGTCGACGGGGATGCGGGAGCGTGCGGCGAGGGCGGAGAGCGCCGCATCCAGGCCCCGGTCGGTGAGCACCGCCGGGTGGATCCCGCGGGCGAGCTGGCGCAGGTCGGTCATCACGGCCTTCGCCTCCGCATGCGCCTCGCCGACGAGCCGCTCGGCCCGGTCCGGGTCGGTGCGGATCGCGGTGCGGGCGAGGCCCAGGGTCATGGCGAGGTTCACCAGGCGCGGCTGCACCCCGTCGTGGAGATCCCGCTCGATGCGCAGCCGCTCCTGGGCGGCGGCGTCGACCGCGCCCTGACGCCGTTCGGCGAGGTCCGCCACCTGCTCGCGCAGCTCCTCCTCGGATCCGGAGATCAGGCCGCGGGCGAGACCGCGGTCGGCGAGCGCGCCGAGGGCGAGCAGCACCGCGCAGAGCGCCAGGGCCGCGGTGCCGAGCACGGCGAGGGCCCAGCGGGACATCTCCACGCTCCCGATCCGGACGGGGCCGTGCAGCAGCGCGAGCTCCCAGCCGGACCAGCCCAGCCACAGCATCGCGAGGGCGACGAGCAGGAACGCCCCGGCCACGATCATCGCGAGGTGGTGGTGGAGGACCCCGCGCCAGAACCCGCCGGTGCCGAGCTCGAACCAGCGGTCCTGCAGCCAGCCGGCCGCACCGCGGCGCAGCGAGCGGCGCCGGGCGGGGATGTTCACCCCGATGCCGTGCACCGCGACCGCGCGGCGCCGCTCGATCCGCACCGCGACCTGCATCAGCAGCAGCCACGGGACCAGCAGCAGCAGCCCGCTGCCCAGGGCGGGGAGGGCGCCCAGCCCGGTCACGAGCATGACGATGCTCGCGACGCACCAGGTGAGGCTCAGCACCCCGCCGACGACCACCGAGGCCAGCGCGGCAGGGGAGATCCGGGACCGGGCGGGCGCCCCGGTCCTCTCGCTCGTCTCGTCCATGGCTCGACCCTAGACGGGCCCTCGCGACCGGTCCCACCGGGCCCGCCGTCCGCGTGCGCGGGGGATATCCCCCGCGCGGCCCGCGCCGGGTGAGCCATACCGCACCGACTGCTCCCGCGGACCTGCCTCCGCGGCCGCCGCCGATGCGGTTCAATGGAGGCCATGAGCAGTGACGCCACCTCCTCCGACAGCTCCCTGGACCCCCACAACGACGCGGCCGCCGCCCAGGCCGACGACGGCTCGACCGGCCAGATGGTCGAGGACGTGGAGTCGACCGCCGCCGAGCTCGACGCCGACGGCGCCTCCCGCGGCACCCTCCGCGACGTCGCGAACTCGCTGGGGATCTCCAGCGCGGTCGCGCTGCGCGCCCTGCGCGGCGCCGACGAGATCAAGCCCCGGATGGTGGAGCGCGTGCGCGAGGCCGCCGAGCGCCTGCACTTCCCGCTCGAGGAGCTCAGCGGGGAGACGGAGCACCGCGGCGTCGTCGCCGTGCTCGTGAACACCATGCGCAACACCTGGATCTCCGACCTCGTCCGCTCGATCCGCATCGAGCTCGCCGCCACCGGCCGCACCGCCGTCGTCGTGCCCACCCGTCGGCGTCTGCCGGAGTACCCGGTCGCCGTGGACACCGACGCGATCGAGAACCTCGTCCACCTCGGCGTGGACGGCTTCCTGATGGTCTCCGACCTCGCCGACATGGACGAGGTCCTCGAGGCCACCGGCAACCGACCCCTGGTCGGGATCGGCTGCTCGAAGGAGCTCGTCGGCCGGATCGACACGGTCCGCATCGACGACGAGGTCGGGCAGGGCCTCCTGGTCGATCACCTGGTGAGCCTCGGCCACCGCGAGATCGCTCACGTCGGCGGGGTCGGCGCGGCCGTCGCCCGCGAGCGCGCCGATGCCTTCCGCGCCGCGATGGCGCGCCACGGCCTGGCGGACTCCGCACGGGTCGAGCCGGGCGACTTCACCGAGCAGGTCGGCCAGACCGCCGGGTCGATGCTGCTGCGCGGTAGCCAGGTCCCCACGGCGGTGACCTGCGCCAACGACGTCACCGCCGTCGGCGTGCTCTCCGCGGCCCGCGAGGCCGGCTACGACGTGCCGGAGGCCTTCGCGGTCGCCGGCTACGGCAACACCTCGCTCGCCTCCTCGGGCGTCGCGGAGCTGACCAGCGTGGACCCGAACTCGGAGCGGCTCGGCGCCCTGGCGGCCCAGATGCTGGTGGACCGCGTCTCCGGCCACGAGGGAACCTTCCGGGACGTCGCGGTCGCCCCCTCGCTGGTGGCGCGCCGCACCACCGCCGCCGGCCCCCGCCCCGAGACCACCCGCCGCAAGCGGATCTCGGTGGACTGAGCCCTCGGCCCGCTCCCTCGATCCGGCTCGATCCGACACAGAAACGCCCGCACCCTGCGATAGGCTCCGATCATGATCAACACCACGAACGACCCGAGCACGCCGCCCACCCAGCGGTCCATCGGCGAGCTCGTCCAGTCCATCCGCGATGAGCTCCTGGGCGTCGTCCATCACGAGATCGACATCGCCAAGAAGGAGATCACGGCCCTCGGCATCAAGATCGGCATCATCGCCGCGATGGCCGCCGTGCTGCTGTTCCTCCTCCTGTCGGCCTGGGTCATGCTGCTGTTCGCGGCCGCGACCGGCCTGCAGGCGCTCGGGCTGCCGGCCTGGGGCTCGTTCCTCATCGTCGCCGGCGTGTTCATCCTCCTCGGTGCGATCGCCGGTCTCGTCGCCTTCCTGGTCTCCAGGAAGCTGAAGGCCCCCGAGACCACGATCGAGACCGCCCAGTCCGCGGTCCAGGCCGTCCAGGGCAAGCGCCGCAGCAACGCCGTCTCCTACGACGACACCTTCGAGGAGCTCTACGGCAAGCAGGTCAGCGCCCGCACCGAGTGACCGCCCGGGGGCCGATCGGCCCGACCGCGCGCGTCGGTCGAACCGGCTGAGCGGAGACGGCGCCACCAGGCAGTACCCTGGGGACGTGACTCTCCACCTGCACGACACCGCCACCCGCACCACTGCACCGTTCACCCCGGTGCGCGAGGGGGCGGTGTCGCTGTACGTGTGCGGTCCCACCACGCAGGGCGCGCCCCACCTCGGGCACCTGCGCACCTTCCTCTCCTTCGACGTGCTGGTGCGCTGGCTCGAGCGCAGCGGCTACGAGGTCGCGCACGTCCGCAACGTCACCGACATCGACGACAAGATCCTCGCGAAGTCCGCCGAGGCGGGCGCCGAGTGGTTCGCCTGGTCGCTGCGCTTCGAGCGCGAGTTCCAGGACGTGCTGGACCGGATCGGGAACCGCCGCCCCACCTACGAGCCGCGCGCCACCGGGCACGTGCCCGAGATGATCGAGCTCATGCAGCGCCTGATCGAGCGTGGCCACGCCTACGCCGACGGCGCCGGCTCGGTCTACTTCGACGTCGCCTCCCTGCCCACCTACGGCGCGCTGACCCGCCAGTCTCTCGAGGACATGCAGGACGCCGGCGAGGAGATGGAGCCCGGCAAGCGCGACCGTCGCGACTTCGCCCTGTGGAAGGCGGCGAAGGCGACCGAGCCGGAGACCGCCTCCTGGGACACGCCCTTCGGCCGCGGCCGCCCGGGCTGGCACCTCGAGTGCTCCGCCATGAGCCGCAAGTATCTCGGTGAGACCTTCGACATCCACGCCGGCGGGCTCGACCTGCGCTTCCCGCACCACGAGAACGAGCAGGCGCAGTCCCACGCCGCCGGCTACGGCTTCGCCCAGCGCTGGATGCACTCCGGCATGGTCACGGTCGACGGGCTGAAGATGGGCAAGAGCCTGGACAACTTCGTCACCGCCGCCGATGCGCTCGGCGAGCACCCCGCCGCGGCGGTGCGCCTCGCCCTCGTCGGCGGCCACTACCGCGCGACGATCGAGTACAACACCACCGCGATGCGGGAGGCGGAGACGGTGTGGGAGCGGTTCTCCGCGACCGCGCGTCGCGCCGCCGAGCAGCTCGAGGGAGACCTGATCGCCGCGGCCGACGCCGACCTGCGCGCCGTGGAGCTGCCGCAGGAGTTCGTCGCGGCGATGGACGACGACCTCTCCGTCCCCGAGGCGCTCGCGGTGATCCACCGCGAGCAGGCGGGGCTGAACACGCTCCTGGCCGCACGCGGCGGGGCGGACGGCGCCCAGGTCGCCGAGGGCCTCGGCCGTCTGCGGGCCATGCTCGACGTGCTGGGGCTGGACCCGCTGGGGGAGCAGTGGGGCGGGGAGGCAGGCGCCTCCGGGGCGGAGCACGCGGCGCTCGACGCGCTGATCTCCGCGCAGCTCACCGCCCGCGAGGCGGCGCGCGCCGAGAAGGACTGGGCCCGGGCCGACGCGCTGCGTGATGCGCTGACCGCCGCCGGGATCCGCATCGAGGACGGCCAGGGCGGCGCCCGCTGGACCCTCGAGACCCGAGACTGAGCAGGACTGAGGAGACCACCCATGGCAGGCAACAGCTCGCGCCGCGGCGCGGTGCGCAAGGGCAAGAAGGGCGCGACCGTCGGCTCCGGCGGCGTGCGCCGACGGGGGCTGGAGGGCAAGGGCCCGACCCCGAAGGCCGAGGAGCGCCCGAACCACAAGAAGTACTCCGGCGGCTCGGGATCCGGCGCCGCGGGACGACGCGGCGGGCCCAAGGCCAAGGGCAAGGCGCCCGGCAGCGACCAGGTCGCCGGGCGCAATGCGGTGCTGGAGGCGCTGCGGGAGGAGATCCCCGCCACCCAGCTGACCCTCATGGTGCGGATCGACGCCGACGAGCGGGTGCGGGAGATCATGCGCCTGGCCGCGGCGCGGGCGCTGCCGGTCGTCGAGGCGACCCGCACCGACCTCGACCGCATGACCGACCACTCGGTGCACCAGGGTGTGGCGCTGACGATCCCGCCCTACGAGTACGCCGAGGTCGACGAGCTGCTCGAGATCGCCGCGGACCGCTTCGAGCCGCCGCTGCTGGTCGCGCTCGACGGCATCACCGACCCCCGCAACCTCGGCGCGATCCTCCGCTCGGCCGACGCCTTCGGCGCGCACGGCGTGATCCTGCCCGAGCGGCGCAGCGTGTCGATGACCGCGAGCGTGTGGAAGGTCGCCGCGGGCGCCGCCGGCCGCGTCCGCGTCGCCCAGGTCACGAACCTCAACCGCACCCTCGCCGCGCTCAAGGAGCAGGACGTGTTCGTGCTCGGACTCGACGCGGACGGCGACGTCACCTCGCGCGAGCTCGAGCTCGGCACCCAGCCGGCCGTGCTCGTCGTCGGCGCCGAGGGCAAGGGCCTCTCCCGCCTCGCGCGGGAGACCAGCGACCAGGTGGTCTCGATCCCGATGGCGGGGCGCTCCGAGTCGCTGAACGCCTCGGTCGCCGCCGCGATCGCGCTCTACGAGATCTCCGGGGTCCGGGACCAGCACGGACTGGCCTGACCCTCCCGGCCCGGCCTGAGCCTTCCGGCCCGGCCTGCCGCGAGAGCCCGGGCCCGGCCCGAGAGCCCCGGCCGGCGCGCCTCAGCGCGCGGCGCCGGGCTTCCTGCCCCGCACCGAGCGGACCGGGATCAGCACGTGGGGCAGCGCCAGCTGGATGACGGGGCCGAGCGCGATCGCGTAGACGACGGTGCCGAGCCCGAGCGGTCCGCCCAGCAGCCATCCGGTCACCAGCACGATCACCTCGAGCACGATCCGCACCGGCCCGACGGGCCGGGAGAGCACCCGGCTGAGCGCCGTCATCAGCCCGTCGCGGGCGCCCGCACCGAGCTGCGCGCCGATGTAGACGGCGCCGCTGATCCCGTTGACCACCACGCCGAGCAGCATGAGGGCGATCGCGACGGGCAGCGAGCTCGCCTCCGGCAGGATCAGCATCCCGAGGTCGATGCTGACCCCCACCCAGATCGCGTTCGCGACCGTGCCGATCCCGAGCCGCTCGCGCAGCGGGATCCACAGCAGGAGCAGCACGAAGCTCACCGCGATGCTCATCGACCCCACGGTCGCGTCGAGCCGCTCGGCGAGCGCCGCGTGGAAGACGTCTCAGGGCGCGCCGCCCAGCCCCGAGCGCAGCAGCATCGCCAGAGACAGCCCGAAGCCGGTCAGCCCGAGCATCATCTGCACGAGCCGACGCCCCAGCCGGTCCACGCCCAGCTGATCGCGCAGGGACAGGTTGTCGAGCCGGGCATGCCGGCGCCGCTCCGACGCAGCCACGTCTCGTCTCGGACTCCTCGCGACCCGCTCAGGCCTCGACGATCGGCAGGGCCGAGGTCTCGGTGGTCACCAGCGACTTCTCGTCGGGCCGGTGGATGAGCTCGTTGAGGATGTAGTGCCGCACGGTGTCATCGAGGCTCACGTCGACGCCGGCCTGCTCGGAGAGGAACCACTTGTGCTCGAGCACCTCGTGGAAGAACTCCGGCGGCTCGAGCTTCGAGCGCATCGACCGGGGGATCGCCCGGACCACGGGCTCGTACTGGTCCTTGAGCCACTCGTGGGCGACGAACTCCTCCTCCTCCGCCTGCTGCTCCGTGTCCGCGCGGAACTGGTCGAGATCGTTCAGGAGTCGACGTGCCTGGTTCTCCTGGGCGTCGATGCCGGTCAGGCGCATCAGGCGCCTCGAGTGGTGACCGGCGTCGACGACCTTGGGGCGGATCGAGAGGGTGGTGCCGTCGAGGTCGGTGGTGATCTCGAGCTCGCCCACGTCGAAGCCGAGCTTGTTCAGCCGCTCGATCCGGGCGGAGACCCGCCAGCGCTC
The DNA here is from genome assembly GCF_001807385.1 of Brachybacterium sp. HMSC06H03. Classification (NCBI taxonomy): domain Bacteria; kingdom Bacillati; phylum Actinomycetota; class Actinomycetes; order Micrococcales; family Dermabacteraceae; genus Brachybacterium; species Brachybacterium sp. HMSC06H03. The sequence continues at coordinate 7,689 of NZ_KV788658.1, forward strand.
GTCGGCGGAGAAGCGCTCCGAGGAGGTCAGCGCCTCCCACAGCTCCTCGTAGCGGGCCACGAGGTCGTCGCCGATCTCGACAGGGTCGACCTCGGGGTCGATCATGTCGCCGGCCTGCAGGTCCATCAGCTCGCCGATGATGTTGGTGCGGGCCAGGTCGAGGTCGTAGTGGCGCTGCCCGGCCGTGAGCGTCTCGTGCAGGGAACCGGTCTCGACGTCGACGATGTAGGCGGCGAAGGCCCCCGCGTCACGGCGGAACAGCGTGTTCGACAGCGACACGTCGCCCCAGTAGAAGCCCTCCAGGTGCAGCCGCACCAGCAGCACGGCGAGCGCGTCGAGCAGGCGCTGGGCGGTGTCCTGGCGCGAGACCTGGCTGAACACGGCCCGATAGGGGAGGGAGAACTGCAGATGACGGGTGATCAGCACGGCGTCCAGCGCCTCGCCGGAGCGGCCCGTGCGACCGGAGACCACCGCGAAGGGCTCGACCGAGGGGATGCCGATCCGGCCCAGCACCTTGAGCGTGTCGTACTCGCGCTGGGCGAGGTGGTGGTTGATCTCCTTGAGCGCGAGCACCCGCCCCGAGACCCGGACGAAGCGGACCACGTGGCGGGAGATGCCGCGGGGGAGCGCGGCCAGGATCTCGTCGGGCCACTGCTCCAGCGGCGTCTCCCAGGGCAGATCCAGCAGTGCAGGGTCTGCACGGGACGCGGTGATCTCCAGGGGTGCCATGGGTCCATTCTCTCCCGAGCGCGAGGGCCAGGCCCATACGCTTCCACAAATCACGTCGGACCGACGGGAAGATCACGGCTCGGGACTTCGTGTCGTCGCGTCCCCGAGGTCGCCGGGAACCGTCCTGGGGCCGACGGGGGCGGCGGCGCCGAGCCCGCCGGGGACGGACGACGAGCCCGCCGTGGACGGATGACGGAGCCGCCCGGGACGGACGACGGGCGCCCGGCCGGAGCCGGACGCCCGTCGTGCGGAGCGGGGGTGCTCAGTCGCCGAGGCGCTTGCCCGACTTCGCGTCGAAGAGGTGCAGGTGGCCCTCCTTGGGACGGAAGTAGACGGTCTCGCCCTTGGCCGGGGGACGGCGGCCGTCGACGCGCGCGATGAACGGCTTGGCAGTCTCGTCGCTGCCGGCGCGGCGACCGTAGATGAACGCGTCCGCGCCGAGCTCCTCGACCACGTCGACCTCGACCGCGATGCCCTGCTCGTCGCCGACGAGCTCGAGGTCCTCGGGGCGCACGCCCACGGTGACGGTGGACTGGTCGGTGTCCGAGAGGGTCGCACGGTCCACGGGCAGCACGGCGCCGCCGAACTGGACGCCCTGGTCGGTGAGCTTCTCCTCGAGCAGGTTCATGGCGGGGGAGCCGATGAAGCCGGCCACGAACACGTTGTTCGGGTGGTCGTACATGCGGCGCGGGGAGTCGATCTGCTGGAGCACGCCGCGGTCGAGGACGGCCACGCGGTCGCCCATCGTCATCGCCTCGGTCTGGTCGTGGGTGACGTACACGGTGGTGACGCCGAGACGACGCTGCAGCGAGGCGATCTGGGTACGGGTCGAGACGCGCAGCTTCGCATCGAGGTTCGACAGCGGCTCGTCCATCAGGAACACCTGCGGGGAGCGCACGATCGCACGGCCCATGGCCACACGCTGGCGCTGACCGCCGGAGAGCGCCTTCGGCTTGCGGTCGAGGTACTCGGTGAGGTCCAGGATCGCCGCGGCGTCCTCGACGCGCTTGCGGATCTCCGCCTTCGGGGTGCCGGCGATCTTCAGGGCGAAGCCCATGTTGTCGGCGACCGTCATGTGCGGGTACAGCGCGTAGTTCTGGAACACCATGGCGATGTCGCGGTCCTTCGGCGGGACGTCGGTGACGTCACGATCGCCGATGAGGATGCGGCCCGCGTCGATCTCCTCGAGACCGGCGAGCATGCGCAGGGAGGTCGACTTGCCGCAGCCCGAGGGGCCGACGAGGACGAGGAACTCGCCGTCGCCGATCTCGATGTTGAGGTTGTCGACCGCGGGGCGCTCCTGGCCCGGGTAGATCCGGGAGGCGTTGTCGAACGTGACTGTTGCCATGGTGGTTCTCCTTCACCGGCAGGTACGTGCCGGACGATCCGTTGTGAAGTGACTGTGACACCGGTTCGGGGGGAGCTCCTCGGGGGTGCTCCATCGCACCGGCACGGCAGAGTGTATCCCACGTCTCACCCTCCTGGTGCGCCCCGGCGCCGACGGCGCGCCGTCGTCCCGGCGGCGCCCTGCCCTGGCCGTGGGCGGACCGCGGCAGGACCGGACCCGGCGTTCTCCCGTGCACGGCGCCGGGCGCGGGATACTGGGGCGGTGGACACTGCTGAGCTGACCCGGAAGATCCTGGACCGACGCCCCCGCGAGGGCGCCCCGCTGCGCATCGTGCAGGCAGGGCACCCCGCCCTCCGCCGCACCGCCGTCGCCGCCCGCGACCGCCTCGAGCCCGCGCTCCTGGCGGAGCTCGCGGATGCCATGACCGTGACGATGAGGGACGCGCCCGGCGTCGGTCTCGCCGCCCCGCAGATCGGTCTGCCGCTGAGCTTCTACGTCGTCGAGGACCCCTTCGCCGCCGAGGAGGGGGAGGACCCCGAGGACGAGCTGCTCGAGCGCCGACCGCTCGCGCTGCGCGCCCTGCTGGACCCCGTCGTCGAGCCGTTCGGGGACGAGACCGTCTTCGCCTTCGAGGGCTGCCTCTCGGTCGACGGCTGGCAGTCGATCGTGCCCCGCTCGCGCCGGGTGCGCCTGCGCGCCCAGGAGCTGCTGCCCGGCGGCTCCCTGCGCGACGTCGACGAGGAGCACGTGGGCTGGACCGCACGGATCCTCCAGCACGAGACGGACCACCTGGGCGGGACCCTCTGCCACGACCGGATGGTGCCGCGCTCCTTCGTGGAGGCCGGCTACGTCCACCACTACGCCGACCTCGGCGAGGCCGTGCGCCGACTGGGCCTGAGCGGCGACATCGCCGAGCTCGGCGAGGGCGAGGTCGTGCTGCGCCGCTGAGGCGCCGCGCCGCCCGGTCCGCACTGCCCGGTCCGCGCCGGGGCTGTGCGGCATCCGCGGCGTCGCCATGTCCCCGTCGGACGGGGATCCGACCGCGGACCGGGCGTCCGCCGTGCGCACTCGCCGTCCAGGAGCGGGGCCCCGTGCGCGATACCGTTGCCCTGTTCAGGACCCCGACGAATGGAGGCCCAGGTGGCCACGAACTCCCCGCAGCCCGTCCCGCGCGACCACGGCGCTGCCGCGACGCGACCCGACGACCTCCCTCTCGAGGAGGGCTCCCTCGACGAGCAGCTCGACGAGCGCTGGCTCTCGCTGATCGACGCCGCGCTCAGGGTCCAGGCGCCGCTGGCCCGCACCTACGTCGAGCACCTGCGCGCCAGGCACCCGGAGGCGACGGACCGTCAGCTGCTGGAGAAGGTCACCTCGCGCTTCACCGCGCTGACCACCGCGACCGGCGCCGGCATCGGCGGCGTCGCGGCGCTGCCGGGCCTCGGCACCGCCGCCGCGATCGGCCTCACCGTGGGGGAGGGGCTCTCCTTCGCGGAGTCCTGCGCCTTCCTCACCCTCGCCGCCGCCGACATCCACGGCGTCGACATGACCGACCGCGAGACCCGACGCCTCGTGCTGCTGGGCGTGCTCGGCGGCGAGCGCGGCGCCGAGATCATCGGCAAGGCGCTCGGCCGGCAGGGCATGCGCTGGAACTCTGTCCTCGGCGGCGGGGGCCTCCTGCCCGGCTTCGTCACCAAGCAGGTCAACAAGTACGTGCGGCGCCGGGTCGTGGCCCGCACCGGCGGTCTGTGGCTCGCACGTCTGGTGCCCTTCGGGATCGGCGCGGTCCTCGGCGGACTCGGCGCCCGCGTCGTGGCTCGCTCCGTGGTCGAGGCGATGCTCGAGATCTTCGGCCAGGGGTCGCAGGGCCCGGAGGGCGAGCTCACCCGGGGCTGAGCGGGAGGCCCGGGCGTCGCGCCCGCAGTCACGCCCGCACATGATGACGGGGCCGGTCCCTCAGGATCGGCCCCGTCGTCGTGCGTCCTGCGCGGACGGACCGCGCTCAGACCTCCTGCGTGAACTCGTTGGCGTGCTCGGTGCCGACAGCACGCTGGTAGGAGCGGCGGATCTCCGCCTCCGCGTCGCTGCGGCCCTCCCAGTGCGCGCCCTCGACGCTCTTGCCCGGCTCGAGATCCTTGTAGACCTCGAAGAAGTGCTGGATCTCCAGACGGTGGAACTCCGAGACGTCGGTCAGCTCCTGGCGGCGCACCTGACGGCGATCGCCCACGGGCACCGCGACGATCTTGTCGTCGCCGCCGGCCTCGTCGCGCATGCGGAACATGCCCAGCGCGCGGCAGCGGATCAGGCAGCCCGGGAAGGTCGGCTCCTCGAGCAGGACCAGGCAGTCCAGCGGGTCGCCGTCCTCGCCGAGGGTCCCCTCGATGAAGCCGTAGTCGTCCGGATAGCGCGTCGCGGTGAAGAGCATCCGGTCCAGGCGGATCCGCCCGTTGTGGTGGTCCACCTCGTACTTGTTCCGGTTCCCGCGAGGGATCTCGATGGTCACGTCGAATTCCACGACAGCCGCTCCATTGCTCCGGCCCCGTGGGCCACTTCATTGCTCCGGCCCCATGGGCCGCTTCCGATGACCGGGACACCATATCGTGGTGGCATGGCCCTTCGAGCAACCGAGCGCATGTGGCGCACCGTCGCCGTCGTGATGTGCGCGGCACTGCCCGTGAGCTTCTACGTCCTCGGCGACCTGATGGACGCCTTCCCCGGCGTGCTCACCGTGCGCAGCGCCGAGGAGGACCCCGGCTCCGGCCCCCGCGCCGTCGCGGAGGACTGGGAGCGGGTCGATCCGGCCGAGGCCGTGGCCCCCGTCGGCTCCTCACCGTCCCCGGTCGACCCCGCCGACCTGCAGCAGCGCATGGCCGCGAAGGCGGAGCTGCCCGTCGTGGGCGGGGGCCTGGCCTTCAGCGTCGTCGCGGCCGAGGACGGCCAGGTGCTCGCCGAGCGGGACTCGTCCAGCGCCCTCGTGCCCGCCTCGACCCTCAAGCTGCTCACCGCCGCGGCCGTGCTGCGGCAGTACACGGGGGATGAGGTGCTGGTCACCCGCGCGACCGTCCAGGACGGCGTGGTGACCCTGGCGGGAGAGGGTGACATGACCCTCACAGAGGAGGATCTGCGCGAGCTCGCCGTGCAGACGGCGGCGCTGGCGGCCGAGCAGGGGACCTCCTCCGTCGCCCTCGCCCTGGACGACTCGTATCTCGTGGGCGGGGCGAACCCGGCCTGGGGGGACAACGGCACGGCGGGCGGCTGGGTCACGCCCACCGCCTCCCTCGCGCTCGAGGAGGGATGGCTCGACGGGGAGCAGTACGGCCCGAAGTCCGCCGATCCCGCCGGCGACGCGGCCCGGCGCTTCGCCGAGCTGCTCGGCGAGGAGGGCCTCGAGGTGACCGGCGGGATCACCGCGGCCGCCGCCCCGGAGGGCGCGCCCGCCGCGGAGATCTCCTCCGAGCCGCTCTCGGAGATCGTGCGCCACACCCTGCTCATCTCCGACAACACCACCGCCGAGCTGCTCGCGCACCTGGTGGCGCTCTCCCGCGGCGAGGAGACCACCCCCGCCGGCGCCGCCGCCGCCGCCGAGGCGGAGATCCGCGAGCTCGGCGCCGAGATGGGGCTGCCCGAGGAGGACCTCGCCGGGCTCGACCTCCGCGACGGCTCCGGCCTCTCGCGGGAGAACCGGGTCCCGCCGGCGCTGCTCGCCGCGGTGCTCGCCCAGGTCGCCTCCGGCGAGGTGCCCGCCCTCGAGCAGATCCTCTACGACGTGCCCGTCGCGGCGCTCTCGGGCACGCTCGCGGACCGCTTCGGCCATGGCGACGACTCGGCCGCCGCCGGGCAGGTGCGCGGCAAGACCGGCTATCTCGGCGGCGCCGCGACCCTCGCCGGCGTGACCGTGCTCCCCGACGGCCGCACCGTCGGCTACTCGATCGTGGTCCACGGCTTCGACGGCGCCGACGCGGACGCCGCCCGCGCCGCGGTCGACGACGTCGCCGCCGAGATGGTGCAGGTCGACTGATGGCCGGCCCTCCTCCCGTGGTCGCCCGTGCCCGCCGCGCCGTCCGCGCCGCCCTCGCCGAGCGGCTCGAGCAGCTCGCCGACGACACCGGCTCCGGCCACCTCTCCCCGCGCCTGCTGGTCGGCGTCTCCGGGGGCGCCGATTCGCTCGCGCTCCTGGCGACCACCTGCTGGGTGGGGGAGCGGATGGGGCTCGCGACCGAGGCCGCGATCGTCGACCACGGGCTCCAGGACGGCTCCGCCTCCGTCGCCGCGCGCGCCGCCGCGCAGGCGGAGCGGCTGGGCGCCGAGGCGCACGTGCTCACGCCGTCCGTCGACCTCGCCGCGCCCGGCGGTCTCGAGAACGCCGCCCGCACCGCCCGACACGACGCCCTCGAGCACCTCGCCCGGGAGCGCGGTGCGCTCGCCGTGCTGCTGGGCCACACCCTCGACGACCAGGCGGAACAGGTCCTGATGGCCCTCGCCCGCGGCGCCGGGCCCCGGGCGCTCGCCGGGATCCGCCGCAGCCGCGCCCACCTGCTGCGCCCCTTCCTCGGCACCGGCCGCGACGAGACCACGGCCCTGCGACGCGCCGACACCGAGGAGATCTGCACCCTCCACGACCTCGAATGGTGGGAGGACCCGATGAACGCGGATCCCGAGCTGCTGCGCTCGCGGGTGCGCCACCGGGCCCTGCCGCTGCTGCGCGAGATCCTCGGGGAGCAGATCGACGAGAACCTCGCCCGCAGCGCCGACCTGGTCCGCCCCGATGTGGACCATCTCGACGAGGAGGCGCGGGCGCTGCTGCCCGCCCTGCGCCGCGACGCCGGGGAGCTCGCCGAGGAGGGAGACCTGCTGCACCTCGACGTCCACGCCCTCGCCGCCGTCCCCGCCCCCGTGCGCACCCGCGTGCTGCGTGACGCCTCCCGTTCCGCTCAACGCGCAATCGATGCAGGTGACGCAGGTGGATCCACGAAATCGCTGCTGCGCAGGCAGGTGCTCGCGCTGGATGCGCTGGTCGTCTCATGGCACGGTCAGGCAGCGGTGCCCGTTCCGGGTAGGATCGAGGTCGCTCGCCGTGACGGCCTGTTGGTGTGGCGCCGTCCCGCTCCGTGAGCCGCGGCGGACGCACCCACCACATCACCTGGAGGAGATCCGCGTGCCCCAGACGCACCCCCACCCCGATGTCGACCGCGTGCTGCTGGACGAACAGCAGATCCGTGACCGGCTCGCCGAGATCGGCGCGCAGATCGCCGCGGACTACGCCGAGGAGCCCCCGATCCTGGTGGGCGTCCTCAAGGGGGCGGTGATGGTGATGGCGGACCTCGCCCGTTCCATCGACCTCAAGGTCGAGATGGACTGGATGGCGGTCTCCTCCTACGGGTCGGGCACGAAGTCCTCGGGCGTGGTGCGGATCCTCAAGGACCTCTCCGGCGACATCACCGGGCGCAACGTCCTGATCGTCGAGGACATCATCGACTCGGGCCTGACCCTGAAGTGGCTGCTGGCCAACCTCCGCTCCCGCGGGCCGAAGTCCGTGGAGATCGCGACGCTGCTGCGCAAGCCCGAGGCCGCGCGCGTCGAGATCGACGTGAAGTACGTCGGCTTCGACATCCCCAACGAGTTCGTCATCGGGTACGGGCTCGACCATGCGGAGAACTACCGCAACCTTCCCTACGTGGGCGTCCTCGCACGCTCGGTCTACGAGGACTGAACCGGTGGCAGATTCCCCCAAGAGCACGGGCCGCGGCTCGGGCGGCAGGAAGCGCCGCCCCTTCACCTCCGTCGCCCTCTGGATCGTCGTCGCGCTGCTGCTGGGCATGGCGCTGTTCTCCCTGCTGGGCCGTGACGGCTATCAGCAGATCGACACCGAGCAGGGCCTCGAGCTGCTGCAGGGCGACACCGTCGAGCAGGCGAAGATCATCGGCGGCAACCAGCAGCGCGTCGACCTGGTCCTGACCGAGGACTTCACCGACGGCGAGGAGAACAAGGGCACCCGGGTGCGCTTCGCCTACGTCGACGCGCGCGGCGAGTCGATCGTCTCCGCGGTCGAGGAGTCCGCCCCCTCCGGCGGCTACACCGACGAGATCGCCACCAGCTCGTGGTGGTCCACGCTGCTGCTGTCCTTCCTGCCGCTGCTGATCTTCATCGGCCTGTTCTGGTTCCTCATCATGAACGCCCAGGGCGGCGGCCGGGCGATGCAGTTCGGCAAGTCCAAGGCGAAGCTGTTCAACAAGGAGGCCCCGAAGGTCACCTTCGCCGACGTCGCCGGCGCCGAGGAGGCCGTCGAGGAGCTCGACGAGATCAAGCAGTTCCTCGTGGACCCGGGCCGCTACCAGGCCGTCGGCGCGAAGATCCCCAAGGGCGTGCTGCTCTACGGCCCGCCCGGCACCGGCAAGACGCTGCTGGCCAAGGCCGTCGCCGGCGAGGCGAACGTGCCCTTCTACTCGATCTCCGGCTCGGACTTCGTGGAGATGTTCGTGGGCGTCGGCGCGAGCCGCGTGCGCGACCTGTTCAACACCGCGAAGGAGAACTCCCCGGCGATCATCTTCATCGACGAGATCGACGCCGTCGGCCGCCACCGCGGCGCCGGCATGGGCGGCGGCCACGACGAGCGCGAGCAGACGCTGAACCAGATGCTCGTGGAGATGGACGGGTTCGACGAGAACCAGAACGTCATCCTCATCGCCGCGACCAACCGTGTGGACATCCTCGACCCGGCGCTGCTGCGCCCGGGCCGCTTCGACCGTCAGATCGCGGTGACCGCCCCGGACCTCAAGGGTCGGCTGCACATCCTCGGCGTGCACGCCAAGGGCAAGCCGCTGGCCCACGACGTGGACCTCGAGGCCGTCGCCAAGCGCACCATCGGCATGTCCGGTGCGGACCTCGCCAACGTGCTGAACGAGGCGGCGCTGCTCACCGCCCGCTCGGGCAATCAGATCATCGACAACCGAGCCCTGGACGAGGCGATCGACCGCGTCTCCATGGGCCCGCAGCGCTACTCCAAGGTGATGACCGAGCGCGAGCGCCAGATGACCGCGTACCACGAGGGCGGTCACGCCCTGGTCGCGGCGGCGATGAACAACTCCGCCCCGGTCACCAAGGTGACGATCCTGCCGCGCGGTCAGGCCGGCGGCTACACGATGGTGGTCCCCACCCAGGACCGCAACTACCAGTCCCGCAACGAGCTGCTGGACCGCCTCGCCTACGCGATGGGCGGCTATGCGGTGGAGGAGTCGATCTTCCACGACGTCACCACCGGCCCCAGCTCCGACCTCCAGAACGCCACCAAGATCGCCCGCACCATGGTCATGCAGCTGGGCATGAGCGCGGCCGTCGGCCAGGTCGCCCTCTCGGGCGACCAGGACGAGGTGTTCGTGGGCATGCAGCAGGGGCAGGGCCCCCGCTTCTCCGGCGAGACCGCGAGCATCGTGGACCAGGAGGTGCGCAAGCTCCTGGACAACGCGCTGGACGAGGCCTGGTCCGTGATCGTGCAGAACCGTCACGTGCTGGACCGCCTGGTCGAGGAGCTGCTGGAGAAGGAGACGCTGAACGAGCACGAGCTCGCCGCGATCTTCGCGGACGTCACCAAGCTGCCGCCGCGCGAGGTGTGGGTCTCCAGCGAGGAGCGGCCCTCCCTGGAGGCGCCGACGGTCGGCTCGACCACCACCGGCACCGGCACCGAGGAGCACGACGCGGGCGAGCCGCTGCAGCCCGGCGCCCCCGAGCTGCCCCATCCGGGCGGCGAGGGCCCCGGCATCCCCGGCGCCCCGCACGGCGGTGCCCCCGGCGGCTCCGGCCAGCCCGGTCCCGGCCAGGGGTACGGCTACGGCGACCGCGACGAGACGGAGCGCTGAGATGGCGGTGGACCGGCCCCGGGTCGAGGCGGCGGTACGGGAGCTCCTCGCCGGGATCGGCGAGGACCCCGACCGCGACGGCCTCCTGGACACCCCCGCGCGGGTGGCGCGGATGTACGCGGAGGTCTTCGAGGGGCTGGAGCAGGACGCGCACGAGCCGCTGTCGACGACCTTCGACATCGAGCACCAGGAGCTGGTGCTCGTGCGCGACATCGCCTTCCACTCGATGTGCGAGCACCACCTGCTGCCCTTCCACGGGATGGCGCATGTGGGGTACATCCCCGGCGGCGGCGCCGTCACGGGGCTGAGCAAGCTCGCCCGCCTGGTCCACGTCTACGCCCGACGGCCGCAGGTGCAGGAGCGGCTCACCTTCCAGATCGCCGATGCGCTGATGGACGAGCTCGGTGCGGCCGGCGCGATCGTCGTGATCGAGGCGGAGCACATGTGCATGTCGATGCGCGGCGTGCGTGCCGCCGGGGCCCGAACCATCACCAGCGCCGTGCGCGGCATGCTCCGGGACAGCTCGAGCACCCGCAGCGAGGCCATGGCCCTGATCAACGGACGGTGAGCTCGTGACCATCCCCGTGCATCGCCCCGAGGGCCTGCCGGACCGCCTCGGCGGGGACGACACCCTCGTCATGGGGGTCCTGAACGTCACCCCCGACTCCTTCTCCGACGGCGGGGAGCACGACAGCGCCCCCGACGCGATCGCCCACGGCCGTCGCCTGGTCGCCGAGGGCGCCGCGATCATCGACATCGGCGGGGAGTCCACCCGCCCCGGCGCCCCGCGCGTCCCCGAGGAGGAGGAGCTGCGCCGGGTGATCCCCGTGGTCGAGGCCCTCGCCGCCGAGGACGTCGTGCTCAGCGTGGACACCATGCGCGCCTCCGTCGCCGCCGCGAGCATCGCGGCCGGGGCCCTCATCGTCAACGACGTCTCCGCCGGCCAGGCCGACGTGCGGATGGGGGCGCAGGTCGCCGAGCTGCGGACGCGTCTGGGCACCCCGCCGGTGTTCATCGCGATGCACTGGCGCGGCCACAGCGACGTCATGAACGACCTCGCCCGGTACGAGGACGTCGCCCACGACAGCACCGCCGAGCTCGGCGACCGCCTCAGCACGCTGCGCGAGGCCGGGATCGAGGACCGCTTCCTCGTCGCCGATCCGGGCCTCGGCTTCTCCAAGACGGGGGAGCAGAACTGGGACCTGCTGGCGGACTGGGACGCGATCGCCTCCCACGGTCTGCCCGTCCTCATCGGCGCCTCGCGCAAGCGCTTCGTCAGCGCCCTCGACGTGGACCGCGACGCGGCGACCGCCGCGATCAGCGCCTACAGCGCCGAGCACGGCGCCTGGGCGGTGCGCGTCCACGAGGTCCCCTCCAACCTCGCCGCGGTGCGGGTCGGGGACCGGCTGCGTCGGAGCAGGCGCCGATGAACCCGCACGATGGCAGCGCGCATCACGGCTCCGCGCCGGCGTCGATCGGACGCCTGGACCGCATCGAGGTCACCGGCATCCGCGCCTGGGGCCATCATGGCGTCCTCGCCGCGGAGAAGGAGATCGGCCAGGAGTTCGCGGTCGACGTCGTGCTGCACCTCTCGACCGCCGCGGCCGGCCGCACCGACGTCCTCTCCCGCACCGTGAACTACGCCGAGGTCGTCACGGCCGTGCACGAGGAGATCGGCGCCGGCCCCCACGACCTCGTCGAGACCCTCGCCGAGCGGATCGCCGAGAGGATCCTCGAGGAGACCGGGCACCCGCTGGTGCGCCGCGTCGGCGTGCGCGTGCACAAGCCCGCCGCCCCGGTCGGGCTGCCCGTCGGCGGGGTGGCCGTCGCGATCGAGCGCGACGCGCGCCCCGTCCTCGCCGTGCTCGCGCTCGGCAGCAACCTCGGCGACCGCGAGACGCATCTGCGCGGGGCGCTCGATGTGCTCGCCTCCCACCCGGGCACCGAGGTCGCCTGGACCTCGCCCGTGCTCGAGACCGCCCCCGTCGGCGGGCCGGACGGCCAGGGCGCCTATCTCAACGCCGTGGTCGGCGTGACCACCGAGCTCGGTCCCCACGACCTCCTCGCCCTGGCCCACCGCGCCGAGCGGGCCGCCGGACGGCAGCGCCTGGTGCGCTGGGGCGAGCGGACCCTCGACGTCGACGTGATCGCGTACGGCGACTGGCGCAGCGAGGACCCCGACCTCACCGTGCCCCACCCCCGCGCCCACGAGCGCGCCTTCGTGCTCGGCCCCTGGCATGCCGCGGACCCCGCCGCCGAGCTGCCCGGCCGCGGACCGGTCGAGGCGCTTCTCGCCCACGCCGCGGACCGCGAGGACCTGCGCCCGGGCCCGGCCCTCGAGGGCTTCGACGCCCCGGCCTCCCGGACGGGGGAGGGAGCGGCGGAGTCGTGAGGCCCCTGAACATCCCCGTGCTCGTGCTGATCCTCGTGATCGGTGCGGGCTTCGGGGCCCAGATGCTCGAGGCCCTCGCCGCCCGCGGCCACTCCCTCCCGGTCGCGGGATGGCTGACGACCCTGGTGCTGCTGGCCCTGTCCGCGGTGCTGCTCGCCTACGGCCTCCCGATGCGCCGCTACCTCCAGGAGAGCGAGGAGCGTCGCGACAAGCCCTCCTACGCGCCGCGTCGGCACCAGATCGACCTGCCCACCGCCTATCGCACGGTCCTGCTGGCCCGGGCCTGCGCCTACACCGGCGCGATCATGGGCGGGATCTTCGCCGGCCAGGCGCTGTTCCTGCTGATCACCGGCACCGGCGACCTGTTCGGCGCGATCCTTCCGACCGCCGCCGCCGCGGCCTCCGGCATCGTGCTGGGCGTGCTCGGGGTGATCGTGGAGCGGTGGGGAAAGCTCCCACCCGACGGCGACGGCTCCGCCGAGGGCGCGGAAGCCGGGTCCTGACCGTTCGCCTCGCGCCCTCCGGCTCCGCCGCGGGACGGTCCTGCGACCTGCCCGTCGGCGGAGCGGGGCACGAGCGAGGACCGACCTTCGGCGGGGCGGACGGCACCGAGCGTTGCACGGCGCCTCCGGCCCGGGATGACACGATGTCCCCATGACCTCCTCCGCGCCCGATGCCCGCCCGCCGCTCCCCACGGCGACGCCCCACGACGCCCCGCCGCCCGAGGTCTCCGACGCCCCCGGGGCGCGACTCGGCGCGCAGGGGCTGCAGCCGGTCTCTCCGAAGCTCGTCCCGGCCCGCTATCTCGCGGGGATCCCCGGTTACGTGATCGGGGTGCTGCTGACCATCGGCGCGATCGTCGCGGCGGCCCTGACGGGATGGTGGTGGCTGGGACTGACCGGCATCGTGCCGCTGGTGCTGGTGGTGCAGGGCCTCGCGCTCACCCCGCGACGGGTGCGGGCGATCGGCTATCGCGAGGGGGAGGAGGACCTCACCGTCGCCCTCGGGATCATGTTCCGCTCCGTGCACACGATCCCCTACGGCCGCGTGCAGTCGGTGAAGATCGACGAGGGGCCGGTGGACCGCCGCTACGGCCTCGCGAAGCTCACGCTCAGCACCGCCCATGACGGCGCCGGCGTCACCCTGCCCGGTCTGCCGAAGGACGAGGCCGAGCGCCTGCGCGCCCTGCTCACTGCGCGCGGCGTCGAGCTGATGGCGGCGCTGTGACCGCCCCCGGCCCCGGCCCCGAGCCCGGAGCGTCCCGCCACCGCACCCATCCGATCACGCCGCTGGTGACCGGCTGGAAGGTCGTCGTGGGCGTCATCGCGGTGCTCACCGCCCAGAACATCGCCCAGCTGGCGAACGAGTTCACGGTCCGTCGCGCGCTGATCGGACTGGGCATCCTGCTCGTCGTCGTCCTCGTGGCGATCGTCCTGTCGGCCCTCAGCTGGTGGTTCACCACCTACGCGGTGGACGAGGACGGCGTCTCCGTCCACAGCGGCATGATCAGCCGCTCACGCGAGTACGCGCCGCGGGCACGCATCGAGTCGGTCTCGATCGAGCGCCCGCTGCTGGCCCGACTGCTGGGGCTGGCGAAGGTGCGCGTCGAGGTCGCCGGCGGCGGCGAGTCGTATCTCGACATCGAGTACGTCTCCTCCGCCCGCGCCGAGGAGCTGCGCCTGGGCATCCTCGAGGTCGCGGCCGGGGCGTCGGCCCCGCGCACCGCCGCCGCTCCCGTCGAGGGCGCTGCGGCCGACGGGAC
>NZ_KV788659.1:0-13327 GCF_001807385.1 Brachybacterium sp. HMSC06H03
CGCGGTCGCGGCGGTCGCGGCGCGACGCAGGGCGCCTTCGGTCGCGGCGGCAAGCCGGCCCGCTCCCGCAAGTCGAAGCGCGCGAAGCGCCAGGAGTGGGAGCAGCAGCAGGCTCCCGCACCGGGCGGCGTCTCGCTGCCCCGCGGCAACGGCGAGACCATCCGCATGCGCCGCGGCGCCTCGCTGTCCGATTTCGCCGATCGCATCGACGTGAACCCCGCCTCGCTGATCACGGTGCTCTTCGCGATGGGCGAGATGGCCACGGCCACCCAGTCGCTGGACGAGGACACCTTCGAGCTGCTCGGCAACGAGCTCGGCTACAAGATCGAGATCGTCTCCCCCGAGGACGAGGAGCGCGAGCTGCTCGAGCAGTTCGACATCGATCTCGATGCGGAGCTCGCCGAGGAGGACGAGGCGGACCGCATGCCGCGGCCCCCGGTCGTCACCGTCATGGGTCACGTCGACCACGGCAAGACCCGCCTGCTGGACACCATCCGCAAGGCGAAGGTCGGTGCGGGCGAGGCCGGCGGCATCACCCAGCACATCGGTGCGTACCAGGTCGACGTCGAGCACGAGGGCGCCGAGCGCCAGCTCACCTTCATCGACACCCCGGGCCACGAGGCGTTCACCGCGATGCGTGCCCGTGGCGCGGACGTCACCGACATCGCGATCCTCGTGGTCGCGGCGGACGACGGCGTGATGCCCCAGACGATCGAGGCGCTGAACCACGCCCAGGCGGCGAACGTGCCGATCGTGGTCGCGGTCAACAAGATCGACAAGCCCGAGGCGAACCCGGAGAAGATCCGGCAGCAGCTGACCGAGTACAACCTGATCGCCGAGGAGTACGGCGGCGAGACGATGTTCGTCGACGTCTCCGCCCGCGAGAACCTGCACATCGACGACCTGCTGGAGGCGGTGCTGCTCACCGCGGACGCCGCCCTCGAGCTCTCGGCGAATCCCGACAAGGACGCGCGCGGCGTGGCCATCGAGGCGAACCTGGACAAGGGACGCGGCCCGGTCGCCACCGTGCTGGTCCAGCAGGGCACCCTGCGGGTCGGCGACGCGATCGTGTGCGGCATCGGCCACGGCCGAGTGCGCGCCATGCTCGACGAGAACGGCGAGAACGTCACCGAGGCGGGTCCGTCCCGCCCGGTGCAGGTCCTCGGCCTCACCTCGGTGCCCGGCGCCGGTGACTCCTTCCTGGTCGCCCAGGACGAGCGCACCGCCCGTCAGATCGCCGAGAAGCGGGAGGCCGCCAAGCGCGCCGCCTCGCTCTCCAAGGCCCGCAAGCGCATCTCGCTCGAGGACCTCAACAAGCACGTCGCCGACGGCAAGATCGAGACCCTCAACCTCATCCTCAAGGGCGACGCGGCCGGTGCCGTCGAGGCCCTGGAGGAGTCGCTGCTGGGCATCGATGTCGGCGAGGGCGTGGACCTGCGGATCATCGACCGCGGCGTCGGCGCGATCACGATGAACAACATCAACCTCGCCGTCGCCTCGGACGCGGTCATCATCGGCTACAACGTTCGGGCCGAGGGCCTGAACGCGGAGTACGCCGACCGCGAGGGTGTGGAGATCAAGTACTACTCGGTTATCTACAACGCCATCGACGAGGTCGAGCAGGCCCTCAAGGGCATGCTCAAGCCGGAGTACGAGGAGGTCGAGCTCGGCTCGGCGGAGATCCGCGAGATCTTCCGCTCCTCCAAGTTCGGCAACATCGCCGGCTCGATCGTGCGCGGCGGCCTCATCAAGCGCGGCGCCAAGGCGCGCATCACCCGCGGCGGCAAGGTCATCGCGGAGAACATCGAGATCGCCGGTCTGCGACGCTTCAAGGACGATGTCACCGAGGTCCGCGAGGGCTACGAGTGCGGCATCAACCTGGGGTCCTTCAACGACCTCCAGCTCGAGGACCTCATCACCACCTACGAGATGCAGGAGAAGCCCCGCAGCTGATCCTGCGACGGCCGGGCACCCCTTCGCCGGAGTGCCCGGCCGCGCCGGCGGGGGAGGAGACCACGATGAGCGAGGTGTCCCTCCTGCTCCGCGCCCCCTCGGCCAATCGCGTCTACGCGCGGGCCGCGGGGGCGCTCTCGCGCGCCGAGGCGCACTGGGTGCTCGGCGCCCATCTCGGCGCGGTTCCCTCTCTGCGGGACCGAGAGATCGGGGGGATGGCGGGGCTCGAGGTGCGCGGCGCGACGGGCGGGTCGCGCACCGAGGCGCTGCTGGCGATGCTCTCGGGCACCCTCGGCGTGCTCGACGTGCAGCAGGAGGACCCCCAGGACCCTGACCGGCCGCTGCTGCGCCCCCGGCCCCTGCCCGCCGTGCTGCGCCACCCCTCCGACCTCGAGACCACCCTGCGCTACACCGGCAAGACCAACGAGCAGTTCACCGCCCTGCTGGTGAACCTCGCCGCGGCCCTGTCCGCCCGCCGCGCAGGGATCCTCGACGGGACCCTCGACCTGCTCGATCCGCTGTGCGGGCGCGGCACCACGCTGAACCGGGCGCTGCGCCTCGGGCTCAGCCCCGTCGGCGCGGAGATCGACCGCAAGGACGTGGAGGCCTACCGGGCGTTCCTCGGCACCTGGCTGCGCACCCACCGCTTCAAGCACACCCTGGAGACCACGCGGCTCACCGTGCACGGCGAGCAGCTGGGCAGCCGGACCGAGGCGGAGCTCGCCCCCGACAAGCAGACCCTGCGCGCCGGCGGAGGGCAGCGCCTGACCCTGCTCGGCTGCGACACCACCCGACTGGGCGAGGTGCTGCCCGGCGGCTCCGTCGACGCGCTGGTCGGGGACCTGCCCTACGGCGTCCAGCACGGCTCCCGCGCGGGCGGCGCCTGGCAGCGCTCCCCGCTCGAGGTGCTGCGCGAGGCGGCGCCCGGATGGCGCTCGCTGCTGCGCGACGGCGCCGGGATCGCGCTCGCGGTCAACCGCCGCACCCTCGACCACGCCGAGGCGAGCGCGGTGCTCGCAGGCGCCGGGCTGCGCGTGCTCAGCGTCGACGGCGCCTTCCGCCACCGCGTCGACCAGTCCATCGACCGTGACATCCTGCTCGCGGTCCCCTTCGACCATCCCCGCGCCGAGGAGCTCGCCGCTCTCGGCGCCGACCAGGAGGATCCCATCCCATGAACGACAACCCCCGCGCCCTCAAGCTCGCCGACCGCATCAAGGTCATCGTCGCCACCATGCTCGACACCCGGGTCAAGGACCCGCGGCTCGGCTTCGTGACCATCACCGACGTGCGCGTCAGCGGCGACCTCCAGCACGCCACCGTCTTCTACACCGTCTTCGGCACCGACGAGGAGCGCGAGGGCACCGCCGCCGCGCTGCACAGCGCCACCGGCATGCTCCGTCGCGAGGTCGGCCGACAGACCGGCGTGCGCCTGACCCCCACCCTCGAGTTCATCGCCGATGCGGTGCCCGAGAACGCGCGCGTCATCGAGGACCTCCTCAGCGAGGCCCGCGGCCGCGACGCGGAGCTCGCCCGCTCCAAGGAGGGCGCCGCCTACGCCGGCGAGGCCGATCCCTACCGCAAGCCCCGCGACGAGGAGGACGAGGACCTCGACGACGAGGACCTCGACGTCGAAGATCTGGACGACGACGAGGGCACCTCCCCGGGGCGCGAGCGGGCGTGACCTCCGCACCCCACGGCATCCTGCTCGTCGACAAGGCCGAGGACCGCACCAGCCACGACGTGGTCGCCCGCGTGCGCTGGCTGCTGGGGACCAAGAAGGTCGGCCACGCCGGCACCCTCGATCCGATGGCCACCGGCCTGCTCGTGCTGGGCGTCGGGCAGGGCACCCGGCTGCTCACCCATCTCGTCGGCCTGGACAAGACCTACCTCGCCACGATCCGGCTGGGCAGCGCCACCACGACCGACGACCGCGAGGGCGAGCCGCTGGGCGAGCGGGTCGATGCCACCGGGATCGAGGACGCCCGTCTCGAGGAGGCCCTCGACGGGCTCCGCGGCGACATCCAGCAGGTCCCCTCGACGGTCAGCGCGATCAAGGTCGACGGGAAGCGCGCCTACGCCCGCGCCCGCGCGGGGGAGGACGTCCAGCTCGCCGCCCGGCCCGTGCGCGTGCCGCGCTTCGAGATCCTCTCCCGCACCGAGCGGGACGGGCACCTCGACCTCGAGGCCGTGGTCGACTGCTCCTCGGGCACCTACGTCCGCGCCCTCGCCCGCGACCTCGGCGCCGCCCTCGGCGTCGGCGGGCACCTCACCGCGCTGCGCCGCACCGCCGTCGGCCCCTTCGCTGTCGAGGACGGGGTGCACGTCCCCGCCCGCGGCGAGGGCGACGACGTGGACCTGCCCCTGCACGGGCTCGGAGAGATCGCCGCGCGCGTGCTGCCGGTCCTGGACGTCTCGGAGGACGAGGCCGCGGCGCTCGGGACGGGGAAGCGGATCCGCTCCGCGCAGGAGCTGCGAGCGCCCTCCCGGCCCCATCCCGCGCACGCCGGCCCGGAGGCCGCCCCGGTCGCGGCCCTCGATACGGCCGGCCGCCTGGTGGCCGTCCTGCAGCGCGAGGGACGGGACTGGCACCCCCGGCTCGTCGTGCCCGAGGACGCCCGCCGCTGAGCCTCCCGCGCAGCCCGCGGGCAGGACCGCCGCACCGGGGCTCGCACGGAGAGAGGGCCCCTCCTGTTCCCGGGAGGGGCCCTCTCTCACTGCCGTGCGGGGGAGCGGGGACCGCTCAGCGGTGCACCACCGTCTTGGTGCCCATGCTGGCCCAGTCGTACAGCCACTTCGCATCGGAGACCGGCAGGTTGATGCAGCCGTGCGAGCCGGAGTACCCGAAGGAGGAGCGCCACGGTGCGCCGTGGAACCCGTACCCGTGGTGGAAGTACTGCACCCAGGGGACGTCCGGGGTGTAGTAGTACTTCGGATGGCCCTCGGGGTAGTACGCCGCGTTGGTCATGTCCTGACGGTCGTAGCGCAGGTAGATCTCGTAGGTGCCGGTGGGGGTCTCGTTGCCCTCCTTGCCGTCGACCATCGAGCGCGGGCCCCAGACGGGGGTGTCGCCCACGTAGGCGGTGACCGTCTTGTTGGTGAGGTCGACGTCGATCCACTTCTCGCCGGTCGGCTCGGCGGCGGGCTCCTCGTCCTTCGACTCCTCGTCCTTCTTCTCGTCGTCCGAGGACTTCTCCTCGTCCTTCTCCTCTTCGTCCTTCGGCGCGTCGACCTTGTCGACCTCGGCCTCGAGCTTCTTGGTCTCGAAGGCGGCCTCCAGGGGAGTGGTGCCCTTCAGCGCGGTGATCAGCTCGTCGGCGACGGCGTCGGTGTTGGTGATCTCCAGGCCGTCCTTCTTCTCGGAGACCACCTTGACGACCTCGCCGGCCTCGTCCACCTGCTCGATGCCGTTCTCCGGCTCGACGGCGTCCTTGTCGGCGCGGGTGGCGACCCACTCGCGCACCGCGTCCTCGTCCACCGCGATGGTGAGGTTCTCGCCGGACTCGTCCGGGGCCACGGAGATCCAGTCGCTGCGGCGCTCGGCGGAGACCTCATGGGTCTCACCGTCGGCGCCGGAGATCGACATGGGCTGCTCGAGCAGCGAGGAGATCGTGCCGACGACCTCCTCGGCCTCCTCGGTGGTGATCGCGGGGGCGATCTCCTCGATCGGCTGCTCCACGGAGAAGCTCTCGAGGGCGGGCGCCTTGGTCTTCACGGCCTCGACGAGGGTCTGCGGGTCCACGCCCTGGCCGTTGCGGCCGGGCTCGACGTTCCAGGCCTGCGCCTCCTCGTCGTAGACGACCTGCGCATCGAGAGGGGTGGTCATGTCCTCGGGGACCAGGCCCTTCGCGAACTCGGCCACAGCGGCCTCGTCCACCTCGACGACCGGCTCGACGCTGTGCTCGCCGGACCAGGTCGAGGAGATGACCGCGGGCAGGGAGTCGTCGCGCTCGAGCGCCGCGGCGGCGGTCGCGGCGGAGTCGACGCTCACACCGAGGTCCGCCAGCGGCACCTCGAGCTGCTGATCCCCGGCGGTCACCGAGACCTTCACGGACTCGCCGTGCTCGGTCACCAGGGCGGCGATCTCCTCGGGGCTCTTCCCGGAGACGTCCTGGCCGAGCACCATGGTGCCCGGCAGCGCGCGGCCCTCGAACTGCTTGGCGTAGGCCAGCGCCCCGCCGGTGAGGATCACGGCGAGGACGGCGAGGATCGCCACGAGGATCAGCGCGACCCGGCGACGGCTGCGGCCACCCGGGGCCGTATCGGTCACGTTCGTCATGGATCCAGATCCGTTCTCGGCGGCCGTCGTGTCCGCCCTCGGCTCGCGCCGCAGGGCACAGGGGTCCCTCCCCGGCGCCGCCTTCCGTCCGAGAGTAACGGAGCGTCCCGCGTACTACCACGATGTCCGGTCCGAGGTTCGTCACAGCTCTGCAACAGCCGAGGTCCAGGTCGCACTCGGGCAGGTGGCCCGGAGCACGCCCCGGGGTGTCGGTGCCGTGGCGACGTCGGATGGCCCCGGCCTGCGAGCGTTACAGTGTCCTCCGGCGAACCCGCCGTCGCAGCCCGCCCGCCGGCGCGGCGGAGCACGGGTGCGCGGACCGCACCCGGCATCGGAAGGACCTGAGCGCGTCGTGACCCGCCTCCCCATCTGGCACTCCGCCCTGGAGGTGCCCGCCGATCTCGGCGAGACCGCGGTCTCGATCGGGAACTACGACGGCGTCCACCGGGGGCACCGCTTCGTGCTGGACCAGTTGCGCCGCCACGCCGAGGCGCGCTCCCTGAGCCCCGTCGCCCTCACCTTCTGGCCGCATCCGCGCCATGTCATGGGCTCGCCCGAGGCGACGCCGCTGCTGACCGGGCACGAGGACCGAGACCGCCTGCTCCTGCTCGCCGGCCTGCACGGCGTGCTCGACCTCGAGTTCACGCTCGACTTCGCCCAGCACTCCCCGGAGGAGTTCGTGCGGATCTTCCTGGTAGAGGGGCTGCGTGCGAAGTGCGTGGTGCTGGGCGAGGACGCCCTGTTCGGCCGGGCGAACGCGGGGAACATCGACACCATGCGCGAGCTGGGGGAGAAGTACGGCTTCGAGGTCGTCACCGCCCCGGACCTCGGCCCTGAGGGAGCGGGCACCGGCCGGATCTCCTCCTCGGGGATCCGTCGCGACCTCCTCGCCGGCGACGTGCGCGCCGCGAACGAGGCGCTGGGCAGGCTGCACACCGTCACCGACGAGATCCACCACGGCTTCCGCCGCGGGCGCGAGCTCGGCTTCCCCACGGCGAACCTGGGCCCGCGGCCGCAGGGCCTGATCCCCGCCGACGGCGTCTACGCCGGCTATGCGACGGTCACCGCCCAGGACCCCGCGCACGCGGGCGACGAGCCGCTGGCCGGCGCCCCGGCGACGATCTCCATCGGCACCAACCCCACCTTCGAGGCCGACGGCGCGCCCCGCCGCACCGTCGAGGCGTACGTGCTGGGCGACCACGACCTCCACCTCTACGGCGACACCGTGCGCCTGGAGTTCGTCGAGTTCCAGCGCCCCACGCTGAAGTTCGATTCGATCGACGCGCTCGTGGAGCAGATGGCCGAGGACGTCGAGGTGACCCGCCGCACTCTCGAGGCGGAGCGCTCCCGGAGCGACCTGGGCTCCTGATATCCTTCCCGAGCCGTCATATCGGCCGCGGAGAGCGATCCCGCCCCCAGCCAATGCACACCCGCAAGGGTGAGGTGCGCCCGGGGGCCGCTCGTCGGAAGAGCCCGGGGCAGAAGGCCCCGGCGCGCCGCGCAACGACCTGAGGAGAACCAGTATGGCCTTCGATTCCGCCACCAAGCAGGCGATCATCTCGGAGTATGCGACCGGCGAGGGCGACACCGGTTCGCCCGAGGTCCAGATCGCGCTGCTCACCCACCGCATCACTTACCTGACCGAGCACCTCAAGACCCACAAGCACGATCACCACACGCGCCGGGGTCTGATGCTGCTGGTCGGTCAGCGCAAGCGCCTCCTGAAGTACCTCCAGGAGAACGACATCGAGCGTTACCGTGCGCTGATCAAGCGCCTCGGCATCCGCCGTTGATCCCCTCCGCCGCTCGCCCCCAGGGCGGGCGGCGGTGTCGTATGTCCGCCCCCGACCAGGTTCGGTCCTCGGCAGTGGCCTGCGGATCGGGCGACCGGAGACCCCGGTCCCGCCCGGGCCCCGCGGGTGACTGACGAAGGCCGCACCGGCAGGGGCACCCCTCAACCAAGGAGATCCCCCATGGCCATGGAAGGCCCTGACATCACCGCCACCACCGCCGTCATCGACAACGGCGCCTACGGCCGTCGCGAGATCCGCTTCGAGACCGGCCGCCTCGCCCAGCAGGCCGCCGGCGCCGTGTCCGTCTACCTCGACGACGACACCATGGTGTTCTCGGCGACCGCCGTGTCGAACAAGCCGAAGGAGCACTTCGACTTCTTCCCCCTCACCATCGACGTCGAGGAGCGGATGTACGCCGCGGGCCGCATCCCCGGCTCGTTCTTCCGTCGCGAGGGCCGCCCCGGCACCGACGCGATCCTCGCCGCCCGCCTCACCGACCGCCCGCTGCGCCCCGCCTTCGTCAAGGGCCTGCGCAACGAGGTCCAGGTCGTGCTGACCGTCATGGCCTGCAACCCCGAGGACGCCTACGACGTCGTCGGCATCAACGGCGCCTCCGCCTCCACCCAGATCTCCGGTCTGCCCTTCTCGGGCCCGATCGGCGGCGTGCGCATCGCGCTCATGCCCGACGCGCAGGGCGGCGGCCAGTGGGTCGCGTTCCCGACGTTCGCGCAGCTGGACGAGGCCGTCTTCTCGATGGTCGTCGCCGGTCGCATCGTCGAGGACGATGTGGCGATCATGATGGTCGAGGCCGAGGCCACCGACAACTCCTGGACGCTCATCAAGGAGCAGGGCGCGATCGCCCCGACGGAGTCCGTCGTCGCCGAGGGGCTCGAGGCCGCCAAGGTCTTCATCCGCAGCCTGTGCGTGGCGCAGCAGGAGCTCGCCGCGAAGGCCGCGAAGCCCGTGCGCGAGTTCCCGCTCTTCCTGGACTACCAGGAGGACGCCTACGGCATCGTCGAGGCCGCCGCGGCCGAGCGCCTGGCCGAGGTCATGTCCATCGCCGCGAAGACCGAGCGCGAGGAGCGCACCGAGCAGCTGCTCGGCGAGGTCACTGCCGAGCTCGCCGCCGAGGGCGCGCAGCTCGAGGGCCGCGAGTCCGAGGTCTCCGGCGCCTTCCGCGCGCTGACCAAGCAGGTCGTGCGCAAGAAGGTCCTCACCGAGGGCGTCCGCATCGACGGCCGCGGCCTGCGCGACATCCGCGCTCTCTCCGCCGAGGTCGAGGTGCTCCCGCGCGTGCACGGCTCGGCGCTGTTCCAGCGCGGCGAGACCCAGATCCTGGGCGTCTCCACGCTGAACATGCTCAAGATGGAGCAGCAGATCGACTCCCTCGGGCCCGTCGACCGCAAGCGCTACATCCACCACTACAACTTCCCGCCGTACTCCACCGGCGAGACCGGCCGCGTCGGCTCCCCGAAGCGCCGCGAGGTGGGCCACGGCATGCTCGCCGAGCGCGCCATCGTGCCGGTGCTGCCCAGCCGCGAGGAGTTCCCCTATGCGATCCGTCAGGTGTCCGAGGCCCTCGGCTCCAACGGCTCGACCTCGATGGGGTCCGTCTGCGCCTCGACCCTCTCGCTGCTGAACGCCGGCGTGCCGCTGCGCGCCCCGGTCGCCGGCATCGCGATGGGACTGATCTCCGACACTGTGGACGGCGAGACCCGCTACGCGGCCCTCACCGACATCCTCGGGGCCGAGGACGCCTTCGGCGACATGGACTTCAAGGTCGCCGGCACCTCGGAGTTCGTCACCGCCATCCAGCTGGACACCAAGCTCGACGGCCTGCCCGCCTCGGTGCTCACCGGCGCCCTCTCGCAGGCCCACGAGGCGCGCCTGGCGATCCTCTCGGTGCTGGGCGAGGCGATCGACGCGCCCGACGAGTTGAGCCCGCACGCCCCGCGCGTGCTCGCGGTGACCATCCCGGTCGACAAGATCGGCGCGGTCATCGGCCCGAAGGGCCAGATGATCAACCAGATCCAGGACGACACCGGCGCCGACATCACCATCGAGGACGACGGCACCGTCTACATCGGCGCGACCGACGGCCCCTCGGCCGAGGCGGCCCGCTCCGCGGTCAACGCCATCGCCAACCCGATGGTCCCCGAGGTCGGCGAGCGCTACCTCGGCACCGTCGTGCGCGTGGTCGACTTCGGCGCCTTCGTCTCGCTCACCCCGGGCAAGGACGGCCTGCTCCACGTCACCCAGCTGCGCAAGCTCAACGGCGGCAAGCGGGTCGAGAACGTCGAGGATGTCGCCAAGGTCGGCCAGAAGATCGAGGTGGAGATCCGCGAGATCGATGCCCGCGGCAAGATCTCCCTCGCCGTGATCGAGGACGAGGCCGAGTCTGCCGAGGCTGTCGAGTCGCAGGAATCGGTCGCCGCCGAGGAGATTACCGCCGAGTGATCCTCGTGCAGTGATCCGTCCGCCCGCCCGCAGGGGCCGGCGACAGCAGGAGGGGAGGCGCCCGAACCCGGGCGCCTCCCCTCCGTGCACTCCGGTCGCCGTGACGAACGGCTCGGCGACCTCCCACCCGCCCCGTGGAACAATCGAGCGATGCCTTCCGACCTCCTCTACGACGATCCTGCCTCCGACGTCATCCTCGACGCCGCGACCGGCGTGCGGCGCAGCATCCTGCCCGGCGGGGTGCGGCTGCTCACCCAGACCGACCGCAGCGTGCGCAGCGCGAGCATCGGGCTGTGGCTGCCCGTCGGCTCCCGCGACGAGGCCCCCGCCCATGCGGGATCGACCCATGTGCTCGAGCACCTGCTGTTCAAGGGCACCCGGCGCCGCAGCGCGATGGACATCGCCACCGCCTTCGACGAGGTGGGCGGCGACTCCAACGCCGTCACCGCCAAGGAGCACACCCTCTACTACGGTCGGGTGCGCTCGGCCGACGTGCCGATGGCCGTGGACGTCCTCACCGACATGATCACCGCCTCCGTCCTCGAGCAGGACGCCCTGGCCACCGAGCGCGAGGTCATCCTCGAGGAGCTCGCCATGGCGGAGGACGACCCCAACGACGTCGGCTACGAGACCTTCCTCGCCCAGGTGCTGGGCCCCGACACGGCGCTCGGCCGTCCCGTCGGCGGCACCGCCGCGAGCGTCGAGGCGCTCACCATCGAGGACGTCCGCGCCCACTACCGCGAGCACTACCGGCCGGACAACCTCGTGGTCACCGCCGTCGGCGACATCGACCACGACGAGCTGGCCGGCCTCCTGGCCGCGGGCCTGCGCCGCGGCGGCTGGAGCCTGGAGGAGGGGGCGCTGCCCTCCCGCGGGCGGCGCGCCGCGACCGCCGTGCCGAGCACGGGGATCACCACCGACATCGCCGCGCTCGCCCCGCACCGTCTCGCCCGCCCCACCGAGCAGAACCACATCTACCTCGGCGGGCAGGGCCTCACCGCGCTCAGCGAGGACCGCCACACTCTCTCGGTGCTGATGTCCGTGCTCGGCGGCGGCATGTCCTCGCGCCTGTTCCAGTCCGTCCGCGAGGAGCGGGGGCTGGCCTACACCGTCTACTCCTTCAGCGCCGGCTACCGCGATGCGGGACTGTTCGGCATGTACGCCGCCTGCCGTCCCGGCCGCACGGGCCAGGTCGTCGAGCTGCTGGCCGAGGAGCTCGGCCGCATGGGCGAGGCGGGTATCGAGGAGCTCGAGCTGACCCGGGCGAAGGGCCAGATCACCGGCTCCTTCGCGCTCGGCCTCGAGGACACCAGCTCCCGGATGGGCCGACTCGGCACCATCGAGCTGGTCCACGCCCGCTACACCAGCGTCGACGAGACCCTCGCCCGCATCGGGGAGGTCGACGTCGCCGATGTGCGGGACCTCGCCGCGCGTCTGTCCCGCTCGTACAGCACCCGGGTCGAGGTCGGCCCCGAGCGCTGACCCCGCCTCGCGGACCCTCCCCGTCCCCGTCCCTCCCTGCACCGCCACGACCCCAGGAGCCGCCATGACCCCCGCTTCCGCCCAGACCCCGTCGTCCGCACACCCCACCCGCGTCGCCGTGCTCGGCGCCGCCGGCCGCATGGGCGCCGCCGCCTGCCGCGCCGTCGAGGACGCCGACGACCTCGAGCTCGTCGCCCGGATCGGCCGTGGCGACGACCTGAACGCCGTGGCCGAGGCCGGGGCCGAGGTCGCGATCGACCTCACCGTCCCCTCCGCCACCGCCGACAACGTCGCCTGGCTGATCGACCACGGCATCCACGCCGTGGTCGGCACCACCGGCTGGAGCGAGGAGTCGCTCGAGGCGCTGCGGGAGCGGCTCGCGGGCGCCGAGGGCGTGGGCGTGCTGATCGCCCCGAACTTCGCGATCGGCGCCGTGCTCGCAATGCGCTTCGCCGAGGTCGCCGCGCGCTACTACGACAGCGCCGAGATCATCGAGATGCACCACGAGAACAAGCTCGACGCCCCCTCCGGCCCCGCCCGCCACACCGCCGCCGCGATCGCCCGCGGCCGGGCCGCGGCGGGTCTCGGCCCGGTCCCGGACGCCACCGAGAAGGACCCGGACGGCGCCCGCGGCGCGGTCGTCGACGGCATCCACGTCCACGCGGTGCGCCAGCGGGGCCTCGTCGCCCACGAGGTCGTGCAGTTCGGCGGGGTGGGAGAGCAGTTCGTGCTGCGCCACGACTCCTTCGATCGCATCAGCTTCATGCCCGGCGTGCTGCTGGGCGTGCGCGAGGTCGCCTCGCACCCGGGCCTCACCGTGGGCCTGGACGGCTACATGGACCTCGGCTGAGGCCCGGGACGGGGACCGGGATGCGAGAGAAGCTGATGGTCGCAGGGCTCCTTCTGGTCACTGCGGCCTATGCGTGGGGCCTGGGCTGGATCGCCTGGGGCTTCGTGCGCGCCGGGGGAGGGCTCGGGTACGGGCTGGCCATCGGCATCGTGGTGCTGCTGGTGCTGACCGTGTGGGTGACCTGGCGCGAGGTGCTCTTCGGCATGGCCGCCGGCGACCTCTCCGCCCGGTACGAGCCCCCGGCCGGCGCCGAGGCGGAGGACCCCCGGGCCGAGTTCGAGGCCGCGCGCACCGCGGTCCAGGGCGGCGGCGAGGGGGAGTGGAGCGCCTGGTTCCGCCTCGCCCTGGCCTACGACGCGCTGCGCGACCGCAAGGGGGCGCGCATGGCGACCCGTCGCGCGATCGAGGCCGCCCGCAGCTGACCCGTCGGGCGTCCTCGCGCCGGAAGCCCGGGCGAGCGTGATGGCGAGCGGTGCGCCGAGCGGCGCGACGAGCAGGCCCCCGGGCTCAGGCCCA
>NZ_KV788660.1:0-11260 GCF_001807385.1 Brachybacterium sp. HMSC06H03
CGGCGTCGCCGCCGGGGCGGCCGCCGCGCATGGCGGCTCGCCGGAGGATCGCGCTTCGGAGCATCGCTCCGCAGTGGCCGACGACGCGTCGTCGCACGAGCGTCCGCACGGCCGTCGCGCCGCTCGCACCGAACAGGAGCCGCGCGACGGCCGGAACCCCGAGGGCGACGTCCGCGCGGGAGGTGACCACGAGGGAGGCGTCCGAGAGGACCGGGCTCCCGAGGATCGCGGCCCTGTCGACCCGGCCCGCGATGACCGCGCCCATGAGGGCCTGGATCGGGAGAGAGCCGTTCGCGACGGCGGGGCCGCCGGGGTCCGTGAGGCCGACCGTCCCGTCGGGGCCGGCGGGGCCCGCGCGACCGACCATCCTGTCGGGACCGGCTATGAGGGCGAGGTCCACCGGGCCGAGCAGCGCCCGGCTCGCGACGAGTCGATCGACCGTCACGACATCGATCAGCAGGACGTGGCCCGGCACGATGCGGACCGTCGGAATGACCTGACCGATCACTCCGCGGGTCAGCAGCAGGCCGACCCGCAGCACATCGATCAGTCGGCGGTGGACCGCAGCGACATCGACCGGTCCGCGGTCGACCGCAGCGACGCCGATCGCAACGACGTCGATCGCGGCGACGCCGCCCGGTCCGAGGCGGACCGCCGCGACCCGGTCCGCTCCACGGACGAGACCGGTGACCTCGGCCGGGCCGGGACGGAGCGCGACGAGCGCGGCATCCGCGACGACCGCGTGGGCGATCAGCCGGCGCGCGCCGAGGACCGCTCGGGCATGGAGCCTCCCGTCGCGCAGGACTGGTCCGGCGGCTCCGCGGACCGGCGCGGCACGGAGCAGGATCGGCTCAGCGCCGATCAGGACCGGCTCGGCGCCGATCGACAGGCCTCGCAGCCCCAGGACGGTCCGGAGTTCCGTCCGGCCGGGGCTGATCCGGCGGTTCCGCAGGACGGTGCTCGCCACCAGGACGAGTTCCGCCCCCTGGACAGCCGCGACGGTCGCCAGGACGGCTTCCAGACCCAGGAGTCGCGACAGGGCGAGGTCGAGGACGATCCCTTCTTCCGCCAGGAGCAGCAGCTGCGGGAGCAGAACGGCGATCTCCCGCCGAAGGCTCCGGAGTTCGGTGCCCCTGAGGACGGCTCCGTGCAGAACCGTCTCCCGGAGGACGGTATCGACGGCGAGGGCGGGGACGCACGTCGCTGACCCCTCCTGACCGCGGACGCGACCCCGGCGCCCCTCGGCGCCGGGGTCGCTCCCTGTTCGGGCCCGCATTCGGCCCCGGGGCGGCGGATCGTCCGGAGCCGCGTGCCAGACTGTCGGCCATGCCCGAGCGCACGCCCCGCACCCGCATGGACGACCTCACGGTCGAGCGGGTGCTGCGCGTGGTCGAGGCGATCCCGCCGGGACGCGTCGCCGCCTACGGGGAGGTGGGCGCGATCGTCGGCGTCGGCCCGCGTCTGGTGGGACGGATCATGGGCACCTGGCTCGTCGACGCCGTGGTGGCGCGTCACGAACGCCTCCGGCGACCATCCGCTGCTCGCCCGTGCGCTTCCCCACTGGCAGGAGGAGGGGATCACGGTGAAGCCGAACGGGCTCGGCTGCCGGATGAAGGACTTCGGCGCGGACCTCGAGCGGCTGCGCGCCGAGGCCGCACCCGCGCTCGCGGAGCTCGAGGAGGAGGACGCATGAGCCCTTCGCTCCGCCGGGCTCACTCCACCGGGACGTCGTCCAGGAAGTAGAACGAGGGGACGCGGGCGGCGTAGTCGTTGCCATCCAGCTCCCGCCAGGTGACGATCTCGGTGGACCCCTCGCGCTCCTGCGCGTGGCTGGTCGCCAGGAACATCAGCCCGATGACGCTCGCCAGCCCCTGCTCGGCAGGCTTCTCCCGCAGGATGTCGCCGATCGAGGCCTGGCCGGAGCGGCCGCGCACGTCGTTGACGTGGGAGGTGAGGCCGACGAGATCGATGTCGTTGGTGCGCACCAGGTCCTGGAGCACCTCGACGCTGAGAGAGGTCGCATCGTGCACCTCGGCCTCCGCGGGGGCGCCCGGATCGGTGGGGTCCTTCAGCCGGTGCTGCGAGACGGAGGAGAGCTGGACGCGGGAGAGGTCGAGCTCGAGCGGGAAGGGGGTGCGGGTGGGCACCTCGTCCTTCTGCGCGAGCGCCACGCCCTGCGCCTCCTGCAGCGCCTCGAGCAGCACCCGGTGCTGGCGGAAGTCCTGCGAGCGCACGAAGCGGGCGAGGGAGCGGTACAGCTCCGTCTTGACGTCCAGCACCTCCTGCGCCGGCTCGTAGAGGTCGCTGAACACATTGGCGAGCCGTTCGCGCTCGTCCCGGGAGAGGGAGCGGGAGAAGTCCCGCTCGAGCAGACGGTCCACGAGCTCCTGCGTGGCCCGGGTCTGGACGGGGTCGTTCAGCATCCGGAAGAAGGCGGTGAAGGTGCGGCCGACGGTCGACTGCCCGAGCAGGTCGTCCCCGGCCAGCAGCTGTTCGAGGATCTCGCCGCGCGAGCCCTCCGGGGAGAGGATCTGCTCGCGCAGGTGCAGGTCCACGGCGCGCAGGTCCTCGCGGTACTGGAGGAAGTCGCCGGAGAGCTCGGCGGCGATCTGCAGGATGTCGCGCAGCCGGTCCACCGACGCCTCGGGGCTGGGGAGCATCAGCTCCCCCTCGGCGAGCTCGCGGATCTCCTGCTCGATCCGCTCGCGGCGGCGCTGGAGATCGGCGAGCCGCACGTCGCGGTCCGTCTCCGTCTCCTGGGCGAGGCGGTCGAACTGCTGGATGACCAGCTGCAGGCGCGACTGGGTGGTCGTCGGCCGGTGCTCCTCGAGCGAGGCGATGAACTGGATCGCGTCGATCGTGGCGGGGCTCGGCTCGAAGGTGGTCTCGGTGCGCTGGGGGTCGTCGCGCCGGGTCAGGTAGCCCTCGCGCACCCAGCCGTCGACGTACTCGGCGGCGCTGCGACCGCCGCGCGTCTCGTCCCCGGCGCCGTCGGCTGAGGCGGCCCCGTCCGCCGCGGAGGTCCCGTCGGCCGGGCCCTCGTCGTCGTGCAGCAGCGAGAGGTGCGCGCCCACGCGGGCGATGAGCTCGCTGCGCGGCAGCCGACGGTCGCCGGCGGGGAAGGTGGCCTGCAGGATCGCGAGCACCGCCGGGGCCTTGGTCGCGGCGAGCAGGCGCCAGGTGCTGGCCCGGCGCAGCTGCTCGTAGGCCTCCTTGCGCGCGGACACGGCGTCGCTTCGGCGGTCGGTCCACCGGTTCGGCTCGGTCGTGGTCACGGTCAGCGAGTCTAGCGGTCCGCTCCCGCGCCCCGATGCAGGGGCTCCTCGTCGGCCGGCGTCAGCACCCGCCCTCCCCCTGCCCCTGTTCCCCCCAGCGCGTCCGACGAACTGGATCGAGTGGCAGATGTCGACCGCTTCATCTCCCGGATACCGGTCGACATCCGCCACTCGATGACGCCCTGCCCCCGGCCGGGCGCGGAGAAGGTCGGGCGGGCCGGGACGACCGGCCTGTGCGGACCGCCGCGGGACGTGAGTACACTCGACCGTGAACGTTCACGACACCGTCTCGTGACCGCCCCGCCGACCCAGGAGAGACTCACCGATGAGCACCCCCGCACCCCATGACTCGAGCACCCCGCAGGACGCCGCCCTCCCGCCCGCCGACCGCTCCGACCGGTGGTGGGAGGACCTCGCCGGCGGCCGCAACCGCCTCCGCGGCCGCGCGCACCTGCACTCCGACGCCCCCGCGCTGAGCCTCGACGGGACATGGGAGTTCCGCTATGGCACCCGCGCCGACGGCACCGACCTCGGCGAGCCCGGCGAGATCGCCGTGCCGGGGCTGTGGCAGCTGCAGGGCCACGGCGCCCCGCAGTACACCAACGTCGTCTACCCCATCCCGATCGACGTCCCCCACGTCCCGGACGAGAACCCGACAGGCCACTACTCCCGCACCGTCGCCGTCCCCGCCGACTGGACCGACTCCCTCGCGGGTGGCGCCCGAGCGCTGCTGCGCTTCCAGGGCGTGGACTCCGCGGCGAAGGTCTGGATCGACGGCACCGAGATCGGCGTGACCTCCGGCTCGCGCCTAACCCAGGAGTTCGACGTCACGGGCGCCCTCTCGGCCCCGGGCGAGCACCGCCTGGACGTGCGGGTCGTGCAGTGGTCGGCGAACACCTACGTCGAGGACCAGGACATGTGGTGGGCCTCCGGCATCTTCCGCTCGGTCGACCTGCTGCTGTGCCCCGCCGGCGGGATCCACGACCTCGCGACCCATGCGGACTTCGACCCCGCGACCGGCCGCGGCACCCTCACCGCCACCGCCTACGACGCGGACGGCGGGATCGTCCCCGCGACGGTGCGGATCCCGGAGCTCGGGATCGAGGCCGCGGCCGACGGGGCCGAGATCGCCGCCGGCGAGGTCTCCCCCTGGAGCGCCGAGTCGCCGCGGCTGTACGAGGCGAGCGTCTCCACCGACGCCGGCACCGAGACGGTGACGCTGAAGCTCGGCTTCCGCCGCGTGGAGGTGGACGGGGAGATCTTCCGCGTCAACGGCGAGCGGATCGTGTTCCGCGGCGTGAACCGTCACGAGGCGGATCCGGTCGTCGGCCGCACCCAGCACCTGGAGAACCAGGACCTGGACGTCGCGCTGATGAAGCAGCACAACCTCAACGCCGTGCGCACCTCCCACTACCCGCCCCACCAGCGCTTCCTCGAGGTGTGCGACGAGGCGGGGCTGTACGTGATCTGCGAGGGCGACTTCGAGACGCACGGCTTCCACGTCGACTCCACCTGGGGCGAGGACGGCACCGGCGCGGCCGAGCGCCCGGCGGCGGACGACCGCTTCCGCCCGATGCTGTGCGAGCGGTCCGAGCGCTTCGTGCTGCGGGACCGCAACCACGCCTCGATCGTCATGTGGTCGATCGGGAACGAGGCCTCCACCGGCCCGGTCACCGAGGCGATGATCGAGACGGTCCGCGCCACGGACCCGACCCGCCCGGTCATCTACGAGCAGGACTACCGCGCCGAGACCGTGGACGTCTTCTCGCTGATGTACCCCACGCATGACGAGACCGAGCAGATCGGCCGTCGGGCGCTGACCGAGGAGTACCGCGAGAAGCTGATCGGGATGCTGCACCACCTGGGCGTGGACCCGGGCGAGGCGGGCTTCGGCTCCGACGAGTCGCCGATGCCGGCGCTGTCGAAGCCCTTCCTGTGGATCGAGTACGCGCATGCGATGGGCAACGGCGCCGGCGCGCTGAAGGAGTACATGGACCTCGTCCACCGCTACCCGGCACTGCACGGTGGCTTCATCTGGGAGTGGATCGACCACGGCATCCTCACCACCGACGCCGAGGGCAACGAGATCTACGGCTACGGCGGCGACTTCGGCGAGCGCCTGCACGACGGGAACTTCGTCGCCGACGGACTGCTGCTGCCCGATCGCACCCCGTCCCCGGCGCTGCTCGACGCGAAGCACCACTACTCCCCCGTCGGCCTCGAGGTCGGCGCCGCGACGGCGGGCATCGTGAACCGCTATGCCTTCTCGGACCTCTCCCACCTGCGCGCCGAGGTCTCCACCGACCTGCAGGCGAGCTGGCAGGAGCTCGAGCTGCCGGCCCTCGCCCCGGGCGAGAGCGCCGAGCTGGCGCTGCCGCAGGGCGAGCACGCCGCGGTGACGGTGCGCCTCACCACGCGGGAAGCCGACGGGCCGGTCCCGGCCGGGCACGAGATCGTCGCGGCCTCGCACGTGGACGCGGAGCGTCTGGCCGCCTCGGTCCCCCCGGCCCCCGCCGCGGCGATCGCGCCGCAGCAGGCGGCCGACGGCACCTGGCAGGTGGGGCCCGCGCGCCTGGACGACCTGGGCCGGCTCGTCGGCCTCGGCGAGCTCGCCCTCGAGCACGCGGGGGCGGACCTGTACCGCGCCCCGGTGGACAACGAGCGGGCCCGCACCCGCTACCCGCTCGAGGCACGGTGGAAGCGGATCGGACTCGACGTCGCCCGTCGCCGCCTGATCGGGATCGAGGTGGGCGCCGAGCAGCTCGTGGTCCGCTCCCGGATCGGCCTGGACGGCAACGCCCTGCACGCCGACGTCACCGAGTCCTGGCGCGCCGATGCGGACGGGGTCGAGCTCGCGGTGACGGTGACCCCGTCGGCGCTGTGGCCCGAGGACCTGCCGCTGCCGCGGATCGGCTGGAGCTTCGCACTGCCGGCGGCGCCCGGCGAGGTGGAGTACGAGGGCTTCGGCCCGCACGAGATGTACCCGGACACCGGCGGCGGCACCACCTTCGCGCGCCGCACCGCGAGCGTCGAGGAGCTGCAGGTCCCGTACGTGTTCCCGCAGGAGAACGGCAACCGTGCGGGCGTGGTACGGGCCGTGCTGAGCGGCGGGGAGGCGGGCTCCGGCCTCGAGCTCACCGCGCCGGAGGGTCTCGGCCTCGCGGTACGGCCGTGGTCGACCGCGGAGCTCGACGTCCGTGCGCACGACGGGGCGCTGCGTCCCGACGGCCGCACCTGGGTGACCCTCTCGGCGGCGCTGCACGGCGTGGGCTCGGCGGCCTGCGGCCCGGAGCCGCTGCCCCAGCACGTGCTGACCGCCCGGGAGGAGAGCTTCCGGATCCGCTTCGCGCCTGCCGGGCGCTGAGCCTCGCTCGGGCCGGCGGCCACCTCGCCCTCCGCGGGGAGGCCGCCGGCCCAGCCACGTCCCGGCCCCCGCCCCAGGTCCTGCCCGGGCACCGGTTCCTACCACCTGCCCCGGGTGAGAGTCGACGATCGCAACCCGCTCGTCACCTCCGGGGCGCCTGAGCCGAAGTGCGGCCCGCTACGCTGGAGCGGGCGCCGTCGTGGCGCCACGACGCAATAGCCCCGTCATACGGGGCAATGAGGGAGAAGCATGACTCAGGGGTACGGGCCGCAGTACGGCCAGAACGGCCAGTGGGGCGCCGACGGCGATCAGGGACAGTGGGGGCAGAACTCCCCGCAGGGGCAGCAGCCGGCTCCGCAGTCGCAGTGGGGGCAGCCCTCTCCCGCGCCGGCCGCCCCGCAGTGGGGTGAGCAGTCGGCGGGCCAGGCCTCGCCCGCCCCGCAGCAGTGGAGCCAGGCCTCGCCGCCGCCCGCCCCGGGCGGGTACCCGGGCACCAGCGGCTACCCCGGCACGGCCGCGGCCGCGTCGACGTCACCCGTCGCCGGGAAGGGCGCGCTGGCCAAGAAGCTCGGAATCGCCCTGCTGATCCTGGCGGTGCTCGCCGTGATCGCTCGACTGGCGACGCCGATCTTCATGTTCATGATGGCGGCCAACGGCAACCCGGCGGACATGGAGGAGATCTCCGTGGGCATGGGCCTCGGGAGCATCGGCACGCTCCTGGCATGGATCGCGAACCTGATCTTCTCGATCGGTCTCCTGGTCGTCTCGATCATCGCGGCGATCCAGTTCAGCGGCCGTGGCCGCACGGGCGCGATCATCGTGGCGGCGACCGTCATCGTCTCGGTGGTCCTGTACTGGATCGTCAGCTTCGTCGCCGGGTTCCTCGGCGCCGCCATCGCGGGCAACTCCTACGACATGGGCACGATCTACACCGTCGGGGGCATCGCCGAGCTCCTGCGCGTGCTCGTGGTCGCCGCAGCGCTGCTGGTCGGCTCGTACATGGTCATGGCCTGGGGCCGGAAGAACGAGGCCGCCACGGCCTGAGGCACGGCCGCACTCCGGGACGGGCCCGGTCTCCGCATGCGGGGACCGGGCCCGTCACCGTCCGCAGCGGCGGCCCGATCAGCCCCCGAGCAGCACGGTCCCGTCGTCGGTGCTGATCAGGGCGCGGCCGCCGCTGAGGGGGTGCCAGGCGGTGATCTCCTCGTCGAGGACGAGCTCCTCGCTCACCTCGCCGTCCTCGGCGGTGATCACGCGCAGCCGCTGCGCGCCGCGGGGGTCCAGGGGCTCCTCCCGCACGGTCTCGTCGACCACGACGGCGGTGCCCGCGGCGAGGCTCCCGCGCACCTCGGCCTCGGGGTCCTCGAGCGGGAGGGTCCAGCTGTTCGTCCCGGTCGCGGTGTCGTAGGCGAGGAGCTGCCCGGCCTCGTTGGTCAGCACCATCCGGGTCCCGTCGATGCCGATGCGGGCGGTGAACGCCTCGGCCTGCGCCACGCCGTCCCCGCCCGGCGCGGTCCAGTCCGCGCCGTGCTCGGAGGCGAGGATCTCGCCCTCGGTCGTGGTCCCGGCCTCGGTGCCGGAGGCGAGAACGCGGCCCGCCTCGAGCCGCACCGTCCAGTCCCCGGCCGGGGAGGGCGCGGACTCCCACAGCGGTGCGCCGTCGCGGAAGGCGGCGGCGGTCAGCGCACCGCCCTCTCCCGTGCAGACGGTGAGCACGAGCGGTCCCTGCTCCTGCACGGACTGCGGGTCGGGCGGGGCGGGGGTCGCCG
The DNA here is from genome assembly GCF_001807385.1 of Brachybacterium sp. HMSC06H03. Lineage (NCBI taxonomy): Bacteria > Bacillati > Actinomycetota > Actinomycetes > Micrococcales > Dermabacteraceae > Brachybacterium > Brachybacterium sp. HMSC06H03. The sequence continues at coordinate 8,409 of NZ_KV788660.1, forward strand.
CGATGCGGCAGTCGGCGTCGGCGGGGGCGAGGACCCGGCCGACGGGGAATCCGGTGGCGGCATCGATCTGCAGCCAGCCCTGGGCGGGGTCGAAGCGCAGCGGCACCGACGGCAGCACCCCCGTCGCGGCGACGGCGTCGAGCAGGCCGGGCGGGGCCTCGGACCGGGCGGGGAGCGCGAGGCCGGCCTGGTCGGGTCCGCGGGTCTCCTCGGCGTCCATGACGGTCCACAACGGCTCGTCCGGGGCGGTGAGGTCCACGCCCCGCACCCGGCAGACTCCCTCCTCGCAAGCACGCAGGACGAGCGTGTCGCCGGAGAGGGCGAGCGGCTGCCCGGGCAGCTCGACGGGCGCGGGGCTCTCGCCCGGCGCGGCGCCCCCGTCCGGCGCATCGGATCCGTCGCCGGCGGCGTCGCTCCCGCCGCCGAGCTCATGCACCCGCGTGACCTCCCCCGTCACCTGGACGAGGCGTGTCCCGTCGGAGGAGAGGGCGAGCACGTCATCGGGTGCGGCCTCGACCTCACGCGCTTCGGCCCCGGCACCGACGAGCTGGGCGGTGCCGTCGGCGCGGCGCACCAGCACGGGCCCCTGCCCGTTCGGGGCGGAGGCGACCGTGTCCCCTTCTCCGAGCGGTGCCATCTCCGCAGCAGCAGCGTCCTCCAGCGAGTCGACGCGGGTGGCGAGCACGGCGGGGAGGGTGAGGGCGAGGGCCACGACGAGCGCGAGGCCCGCGGCGAGGAGCGTCCGCGTCCGTCGGCGCAGGCGACCGCCGAGCAGTGCTATCAGCAGCACGCCGAGGCCGGCCCCGGCGAGCACACCGGCCGCGAGACGCAGCGCACCGAGCAGGAAGTGGTCGCCGAGCAGGGCGCAGATCCCGGCGAGCGCCAGCAGCACCACCGCCAGGCCCAGCGCCGTCGCCGCGTCCGGCGGGTGCTCCTCGGCCGGCGCCTGCTCCTCGCTCACCGCGGCTCGCCGTAGTAGGCGCCGGTGGTCTCCTCCCGCAGGGCGTCGAAGGTGCCGTCCTGGAGGGAGGCGCGGATCCGGTCCACCAGCCGCACCACGAAGCGCTCGTTGTGGATCGTGCACAGGGTCGAGGAGAGCATCTCCTTGGCCCGGAAGAGGTGGTGCACGTAGGCGGCGGTGTAGTGGGTGCAGGTGTAGCAGTCGCAGGTCTCGTCGATCGGTGCGAACTGGCGGCGGTAGCGGGAGCCGGTGAGGTTCACGCGGCCGGTGCGGGTGTAGACCGCGCTGTTGCGCGCCACGCGCGAGGGCGAGACGCAGTCGAAGGTGTCGGCCCCAGCGGCGATCGCGACGAAGAGGTCGTCGACCTCGCTGATGCCGAGCAGGTGGCGGGGCTTGTCCTCGGGCAGCTCGTCGGTCACCCAGCCGACGATGGTGCCGAGGTTCTCCTTCTCCAGCGCCCCGCCGATCCCGAAGCCGTCGAAGGACCAGCCCTCGACCTCCATGCCGCCGAGGTCATGGGCGGCCTGTCGTCGCAGGTCCTCGTACTGCGCGCCCTGGATGACGCCCCACAGCTGCTGGTACGGGCGGTGGGTGCGCTCGTGGGTGAGACGGGCGTGCTCTGCCAGGCAGCGCAGCGCCCACAGCCTCGTGCGCTCGAGCGCCTGCTCCTGATAGCCGCGGGAGTTCATGAGCGTGGTGAGCTCGTCGAAGGCGAACATGATGTCCGCGCCGAGGCCGTGCTGGATCTGCATGGAGATCTCGGGGGTGAAGCGGTGCTCGTCGCCGTTGATGAAGGAGCGGAAGGTGACGCCGTCGTCGTCGACGTGGGCGAGACGCTCCTTCCCCTCGCGGACGGCGTCGTCCTCGCCGTTGGCGGTGCGGGCCTTCTCGCCGCCGGAGAACTCGGAGGAGAGGACCTTCTGGAAGCCGGCCCCGAGGCTCATCACCTGGAAGCCGCCGGAGTCGGTGTAGGTGGGACCCGGCCAGTTCATGAAGGCGCCGAGGCCGCCCGCCTCGTCCACGAGATCGTGGCCGGGCTGGAGGTAGAGGTGGTAGGCGTTCGCCAGCAGCGCCTGCGCGCCGAGCTCCGCCATCGACTCCGGCAGCACGCTCTTCACCGTCGCCTTGGTGCCCACCGGCACGAAGGCCGGGGTCGCGATGTCGCCGTGCGGGGTGGTGATCACCCCGGCGCGGGCCTTCTCGCCGTGACGGGCGGTGATCTCGAAGCCGACGTCGGCGGGGGACGGGGCGGCGGCAGGCGTCTCGGCCGCGGAGGGCGCAGGGGGCGGGGGCATGGTCACCGTCCCATGGTCCCACGGCCTACCGCGCCGTAAGATCGCGGAGGCCGCACGACCCGCACCGCAGGAGGGACCATGTCGACACCCCCGACCGACGCCTCGGCGTCGTCGCTGCCGTCGACGATCCCCGTGGTCCGTGCGGTCGGCCGGGCCTCGTCGGGAGGGGTGCGCGATCAGCTCCCCCAGTGACCCGCCCGCTCCGCGCCGCGGGGGCCGACGGGCACGGCCGCAGGAGGACGGGGAGCACGCCGAGGGCGACGCCCCGCGCCTGGCCGACGACCTCTCCGACTGGACGCAGGAGGCCGAGGACGGACCGGCGCCCGGCCCGACGCCCGAGCCCGCGACCATGACCACCCCGTCCCGTCCGCGCTCCTCCCTCGCCGCGTGGACCGCGGACGCCCTGCCCTCCTCGACCTCGTCGCTGGACGACTGGCTGCAGGGCCCCGTCGAGGCGCATGCCGAGCGGGAGGCGGAGGACGCCTGGTCCACCAGCGGCTCCGTCTCCGGCACCTGGCGGCCCGAGGGCGAGGAGAGCCGATCGCGTGACGCGGCGGGCGCCCCGTCCGGCGGCGTCCCCGGCGGCCCCGCACCGA
>NZ_KV788661.1:0-7833 GCF_001807385.1 Brachybacterium sp. HMSC06H03
CCGCTCCTCGGCCCGGCCGACGCGCCGACGCCGCCCGGCCGCGTCGCCGCCGAGCTCGAGCAGCTCTCGTCCCTCCTCGCCCCCGCGTCGACCGCGCCGGCCGAGAAGCCCCTGGCGGACCCGCTCAGAGGACCGTGAGCCCCTCGACCATCGCCTCGAGGTCCCTGACCTGCTGGTCGTGCCCGAGCGCCGCACCGCCGTCGAAGGCCGCGGGACCGCCCGGGGTGTCCACCACGATCACGACGCGGCGCCAGGCGTCGGTCGAGTGGAGGAGGGCCAGATCTGAGATCACCACGTCGGCGGAGACGATCCAGGCGTCGTGCCCGTCGACCGTGGTGGCCTCGTCGCGATAGTTCCGCAGCATGGCCGGATCGCCGTAGAGCTCCCCGCCCTGCTCGGGCTCGAGCGCGCACAGGAAGATCGCGCGCGCGGCCTCCTCGGCGCCGGGATAGCCGCCCTCCTCCTCGGGGAACTCGACCTTCCCGACCCCCGCGAGCGTGTACCAGCCCGCCTCCACGGGCTGGTCGGCGTGATGCTGGTCGGTGACGTAGGCGCTCTGCGAGCCCCACCCGGTGCCCACCTCCCAGCCCTCCGGCTGTGGGAACGCGAGGCCGCCGCCGCGCACCTCGCCCTCGACCTGCTCGGTCACGGCCCCGTCCCCGTGCATGGTGCAGGCGGTGCCCGAGGCCGCGGCCTCGGTCGCGGGCTCCTGGTCCGTCGGCGTCGGTGCGCCGCCCGAGCCGCCGTCGGACGCACCCCCGCCGTCCGATGCGCCCCCGTCGTCGGACGGGTCCGTCCCGTCCGCGGGGCCCGACGCGCTCGGGGTCGGACCGTCGGCGGGCTCCTCCCCGCCGCCGCTCAGCACGGTCTGCGAGAGCACCAGCGCGATCACGGCGAGGATCACCACCAGGCACCCGCCCCCGCCCAGCAGCGCGAGCACCGGGCCGCGGCCTCCGCCCGACCCGCCGGGAGAGTCGGGGCCGACAGGGCTTCCGGGGTCGTCCCCGCCGAGCCCGCCCGTCCTGCCGGAGCCTCCCGAAGGGCTGCCGGAGAAGTCCGGGAGGGAGACGCCCCCGACGCCGCCGGTCGCGGCGTACCCGCCGGGGCGCTGCCCGTCGGGGCGCTGTGCGTCGGCGCCGTATCCGTCTGTGCCCTGCGCTCCGAGCCCTTGTCCGCCGGCGCCGCTCTGCTCGCCGCCGGGCGTGGAGAAGTCCGGCAGCTGCGGCCCCTGACCGCCCCCGTGCTCGTTCATCGTTCGCCCCCTCGTCCCCGGCCGCCGTCCCCCGGCGATCGGGGCCACCCTAGCGGGCCGGCCGCTCCGACCTCGCGCCCCCTGCGGGCTCTGTGCCCCCTGCCATCCCCTGCTCTCCGCCGGGCCGTTGCCTCCACGGGCGCTCAGCCCGCAGCCGACCGCGCGTACCGGCCCCGACGCACGCGCAGCGCCAGTGGATGCAGCGCAGCCGCGATGTCCGCGACCCGCCGCCCGACGCCGCCGGCCCGCACCTGTCGTCCACCTGCGTGCCGAGACGCCCGCCCGCCCCTGTCACCCACCCGCCGGCCGTCGCCGGCCTCCGTCGGCACCGGGTCGAAGGTCCCCGCAGGGCAGCGCATGTAGCGACGATCACACGTCCGCCTGATGAATAAAGCAAGCAAGGAGTGGCATAAACCGAACAGGTGAGGCTAGCCTCAGTCACGTCGCAGGCCGGATCTCCGCCGCGCACCCCGGACCCCGTCGAGAGAAAGACTTCCCATGACCTCCTTCACCCGCCGCAGCCTCGGCGCCCTCTCCGCCGCCGGTCTCCTCGGCCTGGCCCTCACCGCCTGCGGCGGCTCCGGAGAGGACGACGCGACGGGCGCCGGCGCCTCCGACGCGGGCGGCGCCGAAACGGGCACCGTCGAGGTCGAGGACAACAACGGCCCGCAGACGGTGCAGATCCCGCCGTCCTCCGTGGTCGCGACCGACAACCGCACCTTCGAGACCCTCGCCGACTGGGGCGTCACCCTCACCGCCGCGGCGCGCAGCCTGATGCCCTCGACGAACCCGCTCAAGGAGGACGAGTCGATCATCGACCTCGGCAACCATCGCGAGCCCGACCTCGAGGCCGTCGTCGCCGCCGAGCCGACCCTGATCATCAACGGCCAGCGCTTCGCCCAGTACCACGACGACTTCGTGAAGTACGCGCCCGAGGCCACCATCCTCGAGCTCGACCCGCGGGACGACCGGCCCTTCGCCGACGAGCTCAAGCGCCAGGTCTCCGTGCTCGGCGAGATCTTCGGCAAGCAGACCGAGGCCGAGGCCCTCGGCACCGACCTCGACGCCGCGATGGAGCGCGTCAAGGCCGCCTACGACGGCTCCTCCACCGTCATGGCCGTGAACACCTCCGGCGGCGAGATCGGCTACATCGCTCCCGGTCTGGGGCGAACGCTGGGCTGGACCTTCGAGGCGCTCGGCCTGGTGCCCGCGCTCGAGGTCGAGGGTGCCAGCGACGACCACGAGGGCGACGACATCTCCGTCGAGGCGATCGCGGACTCGAACCCCGCCTGGATCCTCGTGATGGACCGCGACGCGGCCGTCTCCGCCGACGACCCCGAGTACACGCCCGCCAACGAGCTGCTGGACTCCTCCGAGGCGCTCGCCGGCGTGACAGCCGTGGCCGAGGGCAACATCGTCTACATGCCCGCGGACACCTACACCAACGAGGGCATCCAGACCTACACGGAGTTCTTCAACACCTTCGCCGATGCGCTCGAGGGCAAGGCCTGAGCCACGTCCGTCATCGCTGACCGCCGCACGGCGGGCAGGGCCTGCGCGCCCCGCCCGCCGTGCGTCGCGTCGTCGCAGCACCCGTCGGCCCCGTGCGGCGCGCCGGTTCCGACGATCGTGCGCCGACGCGACCACCGCCCCTTCCAGGAGTCCTGAATGACCGCCCCCCAGCTCACCTCCGAGGCGCCCCCGCCCCGCACCCGCGGGCGCGAGCGCCTCGTCGACGGCAAGCTCCTGATCGGCATCGGCGCGGTCGCGCTGCTGCTGGTCGTCTCCCTGTTCACCGGCGTCTACGACGTGCTCGGCGCCGAGGGCGGCGGCGAGATGTTCGCCATCACCCGCATCCCCCGCACCATCGCGCTGGTCCTCGCGGGCGCTGCGATGTCGATGTCGGGCCTGATCATGCAGCTGATGACGCAGAACCGCTTCGTCGAGCCGTCCACCACCGGCACCACCGAGTGGGCGGGGCTCGGCCTGATCCTGGTGATGGTGCTGGTCCCGTCGGCGGGGCTGCTGACGAAGATGGGCGTGGCGATCGTCTTCTCCTTCGTCGGCACGATGGTGTTCTTCCTGTTCCTGCGCCGGGTCACGCTGCGCAGCTCCCTGATCGTGCCGATCATCGGGATCATGCTCGGGGCCGTTGTCGGCTCCGTCTCCACCTTCGTCGCCCTCCAGTTCGACGCGCTGCAGAACCTCGGGGTCTGGTTCGCCGGCTCCTTCACCTCCGTGCTGCGCGGAAGCTACGAGGTGCTGTGGATCGTGCTCGCCGTGGGCGTGGCCGTGTTCGTCGTCGCCGACCGCCTGACCGTCGCGGGCCTCGGCGAGGACATCGCCACCAACGTCGGCGTGAACTACCGCCGCGTGGTGCTGCTGGGCACGGGCCTGGTCGCGATCGCGACCGGCGTGGTCACCGTCGTGGTCGGGAACCTGCCCTTCCTGGGCCTGATCGTCCCGAACGTCGTCTCGATGGTCCGCGGCGACGACCTGCGCTCGAACCTGCCCTGGGTGTGCCTGCTCGGCATCGCGATCGTCACGATCTGCGACCTGATCGGCCGCACCATCATCATGCCCTTCGAGGTGCCGGTCTCCCTGATCCTGGGGATCGTGGGAGCGGCCGTGTTCATCGCCCTCCTGCTGAGGCAGCGCCGACATGGCTGAGCGCACGACGATCCACGACGGGCGCCGCCTCGAGGCGGTGGCCGACGAGGCCGCCCCGGTCGAGCTCTCCACCGCCCCGGCCGACGCCGCAGGCGAGCTCGGCGTCCTCTCCGCCCCGCGGCGCGTGCGCGCCCGCTCCGGCGCCTTCCCCGACGCCGCCTCCCAGCGCCGCTACTGGATCGTGCTGGCCGTCCTCGTGGTCCTGGCCGCGGGTGCCGCCCTCGGGCTGCTCGCGATCGGGAACCCCATGACGGTGGGCTCGCGCGGCTTCTGGCTGATCGCCGAGATGCGCGTGACCTCCCTGGTGGTTATGGCCGTGGTCGCGATCTGCCAGGCGGTCGCCACGATCACCTTCCAGACCGTCACCAACAACCGCATCATCACCCCCTCGATCATGGGCTTCGAGTCGCTGTACACCGTGATCCAGACGGCCGCGGTGTACACGCTCGGCGTGGCCGGCGTCGTCGCCCTGCAGGGGCCGGGCCAGTTCCTCGCGCAGGTCGCGGCGATGGTGGGGCTCTCGGTGCTGCTGTACGGCTGGCTGCTGCGCGGCCGCTACGCGAACATCCAGGTCATGCTCCTGGTGGGCATCATCATGGGCGGCGGGCTCGGCGCGGTCTCGACCTTCATGCAGCGCCTGCTCTCACCCAGCGAGTTCGACGTGCTCAGCGCCCGCCTGTTCGGCTCGGTGACCAATGCGAGCGCCGAGTACCTGCCCTTCGCGATCCCGCTGGTGATCGTGGCGACGACGCTGATCTGGCTCAACGCCCGCACGCTGAACGTCATCGCGATGGGCCGGGACGTGTGCATCAACGTGGGCGTGGACCACGGCCGCCAGACCATCTGCTCCCTCGTCCTGGTCTCGGTGCTGATGGCGGTCTCCACCGCGCTCGTCGGCCCCATGACCTTCTTCGGCTTCCTCGTCGCGACGCTGACCTACCAGCTCGCCGGGACCCACGACCACCGCCGCCTGTTGCCCCTCGGGGCGCTCACCGGCTTCGTGGTCCTCGCCGGCGCCTACTTCGTCATGAACCACGTGTTCTACGCGCAGGGCGTCGTCTCCATCATCATCGAGCTCGTCGGCGGGACCGTGTTCCTCGTCGTCATCATGCGGAAGGGGCGCCTGTGATCACCATCGACAAGGTGCGGAAGGAGTACCGGTCCGCGACCGGGACGGTGCAGATCGGGCCGGTCACCACCGACATCCCCTCGGGCGGGGTGACGGCGCTGGTGGGCCCGAACGGCGCGGGCAAGTCGACGCTGCTGACCATGGTGGGGCGACTGCTGGGCATCGACGAGGGCCAGATCGAGGTGGCGGGCTACGACATCGCCTCCACCGCCTCGAAGGACCTCGCCAAGATCCTCTCGGTGCTGCGCCAGGAGAACCACTTCATCACCCGGCTCACGGTGCGCCAGCTGGTCGGATTCGGCCGGTTCCCCTACTCCAAGGGGCGCCTGACCCGGCTCGATGAGCAGAAGATCTCCGAGGCGATCGACTTCCTGAACCTCGACGACCTCGAAAACCGCTATCTCGACCAGCTCTCCGGCGGGCAGCGCCAGCGCGCGTACGTGGCGATGGTCCTGGCCCAGGACACCGAGTACGTGCTGCTGGACGAGCCGCTGAACAACCTCGACATGCGACACAGCGTCCAGATGATGGGGCGCCTGCGCGATGCGGCCCGCGAGCTGGGCCGCACGGTCGTGGTGGTGCTGCACGACGTCAACTTCGCCGCCCACTACGCGGACCACATCATCGCGATGAAGGAGGGCGAGGTCGTCGAGGCCGGGCCCGTCGCGCGGATCATGGACGGCGAGGTGCTCTCGCGCGTGTTCGACACCCCGGTGCAGGTCATCGACGGGCCGACGGGCCCGCTCGCGGTCTACTACTGAGCCCGGGCCCGTCGGCCCCGACCCCGGCGGCCCCGGCGTGCTCCCGGCCCCGGCCCCGACGACATCGAGCGGCGGATCCCGACCGGTATGGCGGCCACGCCCATAGCGGTCGAGATCCGCCACTCGGTGTGTGCGGGGAGGGGGCTGCACCGTCTGCCTGCAGCACTCGACCGGCAGCGGGGCGCCCGGGCGGCGGGTCGCCTGCCCTCAGCGGGTCACTTGGTGGCGGGGTCCGTCCCGCCGCGGCCGTCCTCGCGGTCCAGCGCGTCGATCGCGGCGATCTCGTCGGCCGTGAGCTCCAGCTCCACCGCGGCGAGGTTCTCCACGATCCGCGAGGGCGTGACGGACTTCGGGATCGTCACGATGCCGTGCGCGAGATGCCAGGCGAGCACCACCTGGGCGGGGGAGGCCCCGTGCGCCTCGGCGATCGCGGTGACCGCCGGGTTCTCGAGCAGGTCGGACTTGCCCTGGCCGAGCGGCCCCCACGACTCTGTGAGGATCCCCTTCTCCTCATGGATCCCGCGCAGCTCACGCTGCTGGAAGTAGGGGTGCAGCTCGATCTGGTGGATCGCCGGGGCTGCGCCGGTCGCCTCGATGATCTCCGCGAGCTGCTCCTTCGGGAAGTTCGAGACGCCGATCGCACGGACCAGACCCCGCTCCTGCAGGGCGATCAGCGCCTTCCACGCCTCGACGTACCGCCCCTGCGAGGGCACCGCCCAGTGGATGAGGTAGAGGTCCACGTAGTCCAGGCCGAGCCGTTCGAGGGAGGCCTCGCAGGCGGCGATCGCGTCGTCGAAGGCGTGGGCGTCGTCCCACAGCTTCGTGGTCACGAACAGCTCCTCGCGCGGGATCCCGGACTCGGCGATCGCCCGGCCCACGCCCTCCTCGTTGCCGTAGATCTTCGCAGTGTCGATGTGGCGGTAGCCGGCCGAGAGGGCCTGGGCGGTGACGTCGGCGGCGATGTCGGGGTCGACCTTGAACACGCCGTAGCCGAGCTGGGGGATCGGGGCGGCGCCGCGGATCTCCAGCGTCGGGACGGCGGGGTGCTCTGCGTTCTGCGTGGTGGACATGGAGTTCCTCTCCTCGGGACGGACTCGCTCCAGCCTACGGCCGACGGGAAGGGGTCGTCCGACGGAAGGTGTCGGCCTGACAGGGAGGGGCCGGCCTGACGGGAGGGCTCGTCCCGTCGGGAGCGGCCCGCCCCGTCGGAAGCGGCTCGGCTCGCGGGCCCGACTCCCCGGAGCCCGGTGAGGGGATCGACCGAAAGGACGATGGCAGGTTCTGACAGAGCGTCATAAAGTGGGGATATGAGATCACCGAGCCCCTCCCGCCGCGGGGCGACGGCCGAGACCGCCACCTCCGCCCCCACCCCTTCGACACCCGATCCCGATCGCTGGAAGGCCCTCGGCGTGCTCGCCGCGAGCCTCGCGATGATCGTCATCGACGGATCGATCGTCGCGGTCTCCCTGCCGACGATCATCACCGACCTCTCCCTCGACCTCACCGACGCCCAGTGGGTCACCACCAGCTACGCCGTGGTGCTCTCGGCGCTGCTGCTGATCGCGGGGCGGCTCGGGGACCGGCTGGGTCGGCGACGACTGCTGATCGCGGGCGTGGCGGCGTTCGTGGTCGCCTCGGTGCTCGCGGCGCTGGCCGATTCCGGCGGGGCGCTCATCGCGGCGCGCCTGCTGCAGGGCGTCGGCGGCGCGGCGATCCTCCCCTCGACCCTGTCGAGCGTGAATGCGACCTTCCGCGGCAGGGAGCGCGGCGCCGCCTTCGGGGTCTGGGGCGCGGTGATGGCCGGCGCCGCGGCGCTCGGCCCGCTGTTCGGCGGCTGGCTCACCAGCAGCTTCTCCTGGCCGTGGATCTTCGCGGTCAACGTCCCGGTGGGTCTCGCCGTGATCGCCGGCGCACTCGCCTGGGTGCGAGAGAGCCGGGAGGCCGACGAGCCGGCGGCAGACGGCCCGGCGAGCGACCGCGTGGCCGAGGGGACGGCCGTCGGCCGCGCGGCTGACGGGCCG
>NZ_KV788662.1:0-13850 GCF_001807385.1 Brachybacterium sp. HMSC06H03
CCGCGGCCCCGGCTGCGGCGCCGCCCGTGGCGAGCGACGTGCGCGCCTCGCTCGAGCGCGCCTCCTGGGGCTCCTCGAGCAGCTCGTCCTCGTCGCCGCGGCGGCCGATCGAGACGACCAGGAGCACCAGGCCGATCACGGCGATCGCGGCGCCGCCGGCGTAGGCGTAGGGCACCCACTCGTTCTCGTCGTCCACCGGCCAGGTGATCGAGATCTTGTCGGCGCCGGCGGCGGTGCCGTCGGTGACGATCAGCAGGGAGCGGTAGACCTGCTCGTTCTCGCCGTTCTCCGCGGCCCAGAACTCGCCGATGTCCAGGGTGTAGGGGCTGGCGGAGGTGTCCACGGAGCGCCAGAGGTCCGAGCCGGTCGGGTCGGAGATCTCCGCGGCGCCGTCGGGCTCGACGTCCTCGGTGCTCAACGTGCTCCAGTCGGAGGCGCCGGTGACGCGGGTGTGGTGGACGCCCTCGAGATAGGCGTCGATGTCGCTGTTCGAGGCGGTGATCACGGAGACGTCGGAGGCGCCCTCGATCACGACCTCCCCCTCCTCTCCGCCCACGTAGAGCACGCCCGGGTCGATCACGACGGCGGGACCCGGATCCTCCAGGGTCGCCGTGGCGGTGGTCTCGGTCTCGGGGGCCCAGGTGGTCTCGCCCAGACGGCCGAGCACGAGCCCGATCAGTCCGATCAGGACCAGCAGGACGGCCAGGAGTCGTTGCACGGTGGATTGCTCCTTCGATGGGGGCCGCCAGGCCCCGGACACGGGACCGCTCCACGATACGAGCACGGCGCGTCGGCGACCAGGCCCCCGTGAGCATGGGCACCCGGGGTGAAGCACCTCTCACCCCCCTCTCATCGCCCTCTCGTCGGCGCCGGGCCGCTCCCCCGTCCCGGCTCCCGGCGCGCCCCGCCGCGTCGGCAGAGGCCCGCCGCAGGTGTCGTACCCTGTCGGGGTGCGTCTCGTCGTTGCCCGCTGCTCCGTCGACTACACCGGTCGACTCACCGCCCACCTGCCGCTCGCTCCCCGACTCCTGATCGTCAAGGCCGACGGAAGCGTGCTCGTGCACTCCGACGGCGGGAGCTACAAACCCCTGAACTGGATGAGCCCGCCCTGCACGCTGACCACCTCGCGCCGCGACGACGCCGAGGCGGAGTCCGATCCCGAGGGCGACTGGATCGAGCAGTGGGACGTGGTCCACGACAAGTCCGGCGATCGCCTCCGGGTGCGGCTGCACGAGGTGCTCGAGGACTCCTCTCACGAGCTCGGCGTCGACCCCGGCCTGCAGAAGGACGGCGTGGAGGCGCATCTGCAGGCGCTCCTCGCCGAGAACATCGAGACGCTCGGCGACGGCTGGTCGCTGGTGCGCCGCGAGTACTTCACCGCGATCGGCCCCGTGGACATCCTCGCCCGCGACGAGAACGGCGGCACCGTCGCGATCGAGATCAAGCGCCGTGGCGAGATCGACGGCGTCGAGCAGCTCACCCGCTATCTCGACCTGCTGAACCGCGACCCGCTGCTCGCCCCCGTGCGCGGCATCTTCGCCGCCCAGGCCATCAAGCCGCAGGCGAAGGTGCTGGCCGGCGACCGCGGCATCGACTGCGTCACCCTCGACTACGACGCCCTGCGCGGCATCGACGACGCGGAGTCGCGCCTGTTCTGAGCCCCGTTCCCTCCGTCCCACCCCGGGAGTGCGCATGCCCACCGACGTGCCCGTGCCGACCGACCTCTCCGCGCCGACCGCGGATCTCGCCCTGCGCGGCACCGCCGTGCTCGAGCAGGGGCTGGTCCCCGACGCCCTGGTGCTCTGCGCCGGGGAGCGGATCCTCTGGGCCGGCCCCGCCGCCCGCGCGCCCGCCGAGCTCCTTCCCGAGGACAGCCGCGTCCTCGAGCACGACGGTCTGGTCCTGCCGGGGCTGGTGGACCTGCACTGCCACGGCGGCGGCGGCGCCTCCTTCCCCGACTCCGAGGGCGCCGAGGAGATGCTCGCCGCGGTCCTCGAGCACCGCCGGCATGGCACCACCTCCCTCGTCGCCTCCCTCGTCACCGCCGACGCCGCGACGCTGCGCGAGAAGGTCGCCCAGCTCGCCGCGCTCCATCGCGACGGGGAGATCGCCGCGATCCACCTCGAGGGTCCCTTCCTCTCGGAGGCCCGCCGCGGGGCGCAGAACCCCGCCCATCTCACCGACGGCGACCCGGCGCTGGTGCGCGAGCTCGCCGAGATCGCCGGCGGCGCTCTCGCGACGATGACCGTCGCCCCCGAGGCCGCCGGGGCCGACGAGGTGATCGACGCGCTCGCGGGCAGCGGCGCCGTCCCCTCCCTGGGGCACACCGACGGCGGCAGCGCGGAGATGACCCGCGCCGTCGACCGCTCGATCGCGGCGCTGCGTCGCCGCCGCGGGCGCTCCCCGCTGCCCACGGCGACCCATCTCTTCAACGGCATGCGCCCGATCCACCACCGCGACCCGGGCCCGGCCCTCGCGGCGCTCGATGCCGCCTCGCGCGGGGAGATGGTGGTCGAGGTGATCGCCGACGGCGTGCACCTCGATGCGCGCACCGTCGCGCACGTCTTCTCGATCGCCGCCGAGGACAGCGTCGTGCTGGTCACCGACGCGATGGCCGCCGCCGGGATGGCCGACGGCCGCTACCGGCTCGGCGCGCTCGACGTCACCGTCGAGGAGGGCGTCGCCACGCTCACCGAGGGCGGGGCGATCGCGGGCGGGACCGCGCACCTCGTCGAGGTGCTGCGCCTTGCCGTGCTCGAGGCGGGCGTCGAGCTGGTCACCGCAGTCCGCGCGGCCTCGACCGTCCCTGCCCGGGTGCTGGGGCTCGAGGACGAGATCGGGTGCCTCGCCGCCGGTCGACGGGCCGATGTGCTGATGGTGGACCGGGCGCTGCGCCCGGTCACGGTGCTGCGGGGCGGCCGAGAGGTCTGAGGCCGGGCCTGCCGGGGCTCCGTCCAGCCCGGTGGTCCGGGCCCGGCGCCGCCCGAGTCCGCCCGGCCCGTCGCCGACCGCTCGGCTCAGTCCGCGTCGCCGATGACGAGCCCCGTCGGCGCGGCCTCGAGCCAGGAGTTCAGCGCCGCACCCGGGACGAGGTCGACGATCGCGTGGACCTCGCGGCGGTCGCGCAGGGTGAAGGCGAGCAGGTAGGCCTCCTGGCCGCCCTCGACACGGGCCGGGAGCCGGCGCCGGTGCACCTCGACGATCTCACCGCGGCGGATCACGACCTCGGGACCGATCCGCACCGAGAACGCACGGAACCAGCGCAGGCGGTCGGTGCCGAAGCGCATCATGCCGTGCTGCCAACGCTCACCGCCCACGATCCCCCGCCGTTGCAGCGAGCACTCGAAGGCACCCCGGGTGCGCGAGCCCAGCACCTGGCGCTGGGCGACCAGCAGCACTGCGAGCACCACCAGAACGACGAGCATCCCGACCCCCACCAGGAGGATCGGGATGCCCTTGTCGTCCATCTGCGATGCGCCGCCGCTCAGATCCGGTCGGCGTGCGGCGCCTGGGCCTCCGCATCGTCGACGCCGATGGTCACGACGTCGGAGTCCACGGAGACGAAGCCGCCCGACACGAAGCGCTCGTCGACGTGGCCGTCCAGGTCGTGGATCCGGATGACGCCGTCGCCGAGGATCGCGAGCGTCGGCTGCATCTGCGGCAGGATGCCCATCGAGCCGTCGATGGCGGGCACGACGACCTGCGAGGCCTGCCCGGTCCAGACGGTCCGGTCGGCGGTGACGAAGGTGACCTCGAGCGCACTCACGCGCCGAGCTCCTTGTCGATGCGGTGCTGGTTCTCCAGCACCATGTCGATGCCGCCCACGTTGAAGAAGGCCGACTCGGTGATGTGGTCGAACTCGCCGTCGCAGATGCCCTTGAAGCCCTCGATGGTGTCCTTCATGGGGACGTCCGAGCCGTCCACGCCGGTGAACTGCTTGGCGAGGTGGGTGTTCTGCGAGAGGAACTGCTGGATGCGACGTGCGCGCGAGACGATGACCTTGTCCTCCTCGGACAGCTCGTCCACGCCCAGCATCGCGATGATGTCCTGCAGCTCCTTGTTGCGCTGGAGGATCTGCTTCACGCGCACCGCGGTGTCGTAATGGTCCTGGCCCACGTAGCGGGGGTCGAGGATCCGCGAGGTCGAGGCCAGCGGATCGATCGCCGGGTAGAGGCCCCGCGAGGCGATCTCTCGCGAGAGCTCCGTGGTGGCGTCGAGGTGGGCGAAGGTCGTCGCCGGGGCCGGGTCGGTGTAGTCGTCGGCCGGGACGTAGATCGCCTGCATCGAGGTGATCGAGTGGCCGCGGGTCGAGGTGATGCGCTCCTGGAGCACGCCCATCTCGTCGGCCAGGTTCGGCTGGTAGCCCACCGCGGAGGGCATGCGGCCCAGCAGGGTGGAGACCTCGGAGCCCGCCTGGGTGAAGCGGAAGATGTTGTCGATGAACAGCAGCACGTCCTGCGCCTGCTCGTCGCGGAAGTACTCGGCCATGGTCAGGGCCGAGAGCGCGACGCGCAGACGGGTGCCCGGCGGCTCGTCCATCTGGCCGAAGACCAGGGCGGTCTTCTCGATGACGCCGGACTCGGTCATCTCCTCGATGAGGTCCCAGCCCTCACGGGTGCGCTCGCCGACGCCCGCGAAGACCGACACGCCGTCGTGGTTGTTGGCCACGCGGTAGATCATCTCCTGGATGAGCACCGTCTTGCCCACGCCCGCGCCGCCGAACAGGCCGATCTTGCCACCCTTGACGTAGGGGGTGAGCAGGTCGATCGACTTGATGCCGGTCTCGAACATCTGGGTGGCCGACTCGAGCTGGTCGAAGTTCGGGGCCTTGCGGTGGATGGGCCAGCGCTCGGAGATCTGCAGCTGATCGGCGGGCTTGTTCAGCGGGGTGCCGATCACGTCGAACACGGTGCCGAGGGTCGCGTCGCCGACCGGCACGGAGATCGGGGCGCCGGTGTCGGTCACGGCCTGGCCGCGGACCACGCCGTCGGTGGGCTTCAGCGCGATGCCGCGGACCATGCCGTCGCCGAGGTGCTGGGCGGTCTCGAGGGTCAGGGTCGACGCCTCGAGGCCCGAGCCGGTGTCCTCGATCTCGATGGTCAGCGCGTTGTACAGGTCGGGGATGTTCCCCGGGGGGAACTCGATGTCGACGACGGCGCCGGTGACGCGCGCGACGCGCCCGGTGGCGGTCGGCGCCGAGGCGACGGGGGCCTGGCTGTCAGTGGTGGTGGTCATGTGTTCTCTCCATGTCGAGCCGACGCTGGGGCGGGGTCGGCCACAATGTGTCGGCGGATGTCTCAGCGTTCGGTGCGGCCGGATCCCGAGAGCGCGTCGGCGCCGCCGACGATCTCCGTGATCTCCTGGGTGATCTCCGCCTGGCGGGCGGAGTTCGCCAGCCGGGTGAACTTGTCGATCTGCGTCTGGGCGTTGTCGGTCGCGGTCTTCATCGCACGCTGCGTGGAGGCGTGCTCGGAGGCCATCGCCTGCAGCAGGATGTTGGTGATGCGCGAGCGGATGTAGCGCGGCAGCAGCTCCTCGATCACCGAGTCCGCATCCGGCACGAACTCGTAGAGCGGGTAGGTGGGCGCCTCCTGCTCGGCGCCCGCCTCGACCAGGCCCATCGGCACCATGCGGACGGACGTGGTGCGCTGGAGGAACCGGGACTCGAAGCGGGTGCCGACCACGTACATCTCATCGAGGTGGACCTCAGGGTCCTCGGTGAGGAGGTCCTCCGTGAGCACCGAGGCGATCTCCCGCCCGAGCTCCGGGATCTCGTTCTCCTTGTACGGCGTCCACGCGCGGTGCGGGGGCCGGTTGCGGAACCGGTAGTACGACTCGCCCTTGAGGCCGACGACGTACATCACGGGGGTCTTGCCCTCGTCGCGCAGCGTGTTGGCCAGCTGCTCGGCGGCCCGGATCACGTTGTGCGAGTAGGGGCCGGTCATGCCTCGGTCCGCGGTGATCATCAGGATGCCGACGCGGCCGGTCTCGTGCCGCTCGCTGTCCAGGAACGGGTGCGAGATCTCCGTGGAGTGCGTCGCCACCGAGCCGATCGCGCGGGTGAGCGCCTCGGCGTAAGGCGTGGTCGCCTCCACCCTGGCGTGCGCCTTGGCGATGCGCGAGGCCGCGACCATCTCCTTGGCCTTGAAGATCTTCTTCATCCCCTGGGCGGAGCGGATCCTCTGCTTGTATACCCTCTGCTGGGCTCCCATTGCTCTCCTCGTGCGAGATCGGTGCGTGGCCGGCGGGTGCCGCCGCCCCGTGCGGGACGGCGGCAGCTTGCATCAGCCTCGGACGATCTGCTCCTGCTCGATCTCGCCGGCGTCCATGCGCCCGTTCTCGTCGGTGCGCCCGGCGCCCTCGCCCTTCCCGGCCAGGAAGTCCTGCTTGACCTGGTCGAGGATGCTCGAGAGCTCCTCCTCGGTCGAGGACTCGAACTTGCCGGTGGTGCGGATGGTCTCGAGCACGCCGCCGTTGTGGCGCAGGTGCTCCAGCAGCTGGGCCTCGAAGTCGCGGACGTCCTCGACCTCGACGTCGTCGAACTTGCCCTTGGTGCCCGCCCAGATCGAGACGACCTGCTCCTCCATCGGGAAGGGCGAGTACTGCGACTGCTTGAGCAGCTCCATCAGGCGAGCGCCGCGGTGCAGCTGCTGCTTCGAGGCCGCGTCGAGGTCGGAGGCGAACATCGCGAAGGCCTCGAGGTCGCGGAACTGCGCGAGCGAGAGCTTCAGGGTGCCCGAGACCGCCTTCATGGCCTTCGTCTGCGCGGAGCCGCCGACGCGGGAGACCGAGATGCCGACGTCGACCGCCGGGCGCTGGTTCGCGTTGAACAGGTCCGACTGCAGGAAGCACTGGCCGTCGGTGATCGAGATGACGTTGGTCGGGATGTACGCCGAGACGTCGTTCGCCTTGGTCTCGATGATCGGCAGGCCGGTCATCGAGCCGCCGCCCATCTCGTCGCTGAGCTTGGCGCAGCGCTCGAGGAGGCGGGAGTGCAGGTAGAACACGTCGCCGGGGTACGCCTCGCGGCCCGGCGGGCGGCGCAGCAGCAGCGACACGGCGCGGTAGGCCTCGGCCTGCTTCGAGAGGTCGTCGAAGACGATCAGGACGTGCTTGCCCTCGTACATCCAGTGCTGGCCGATGGCCGAGCCGGTGTAGGGGGCGATGTACTTGAAGCCCGCGGGGTCCGAGGCGGGGGCGGCGACGATCGTGGTGTACTCCAGCGCGCCGGCCTCCTCGAGGGTGGCGCGCACGGAGGCGATGGTCGAGCCCTTCTGGCCGACGGCGACGTAGATGCAGCGGACCTGCTTCGAGGGGTCGCCGGACTCCCAGTTGGCCTTCTGGTTCAGGATCGTGTCGATGCCGATCGCGGTCTTGCCGGTCTGGCGGTCGCCGATGATGAGCTGACGCTGGCCGCGGCCGATCGGGGTCATCGCGTCGATGGCCTTCAGACCGGTCTGCATCGGCTCCTTGACGGCCTTGCGCTGCATGACCGTGGGCGCCTGCAGCTCGAGGGCACGTCGGCCGACGGTCTCGATCTCTCCGAGGCCGTCGATGGGGGCGCCGACGGGGTCGACCACGCGGCCGAGGTAGCCGTCGCCGACCGGGACGGAGAGCACCTGGCCGGTGCGGCGGACCTGCTGGCCCTCCTCGATGCCGGCGAACTCGCCGAGGACGACGACGCCGACCTCGCGCAGCTCGAGGTTCAGGGCGAGGCCGAGGGTGCCGTCCTCGAAGCGGACGAGCTCGTTGGCCATGACGTTCGGGAGGCCCTCGACGCGCGCGATGCCGTCGGCCGCCTCGCTGACGCGACCGATCTCCTCGCGCTCGGTGGCGCCTGCCTGGTAGGTGGACACTGCGGTGTCCAGGGCGTTCCGGATCTCCTCCGGGCTGATCGTGAGCTCCGCCATCTGGTGCTTCGCTTCCTCTCGGTCTCCCCGCGATGGGGAGTGTCTGGTCAGTGCTGGGGGACGCCGGGGCGTCGAGGGCTGGTTCAGGCCACGAGCGAGGACCGGGCCCGCGAGAGCCTGGCCAGCACGGTGGCGTCGTAGAGGTCGTCGCCGACCTGGATCCGGAGCCCGCCGACGACCTCCGGGTCGACCTGGAGGTTCAGCTGCACCTCACGGCCGTAGATGCCGGCCAGGACCGCGGAGAGGCGGGCCTGCTGCGATTCGTTCAGCGGGACGGCGCTGGCGACCTCCGCGAAGGCGCGCCGGCGACGGTCCGCGGCGAACCGCGCGAACTCCTCGACACGACGGGCCGGCTTGAGCTCGCTGCGACGTCCGACCGCGCGCGCCGCGAGGATGACCGTGAGCGAGTGCACGCGGCCCTCCAGCAGCCGGCGCAGCAGCACCGCCCGACGAGCGGGCTCGTCCCGAGCCCCGTCGAGGGCCGAGGTGAGGTCCCCGCTGCCGTCGATCAGGCGGGAGGCTTGGAAGAGCTCCCCCTCGATCTGCTCCAGCACTCCCTCGCGCAGGGCGAGGTCGAGGAGGGTCGAGACCCCGAGCAGCTCGAGGGCGTCGAGGATGTCCTCCTGCTCGGACCAGCGTCGCCGCACGACCTCGAGCGCGAGCTCGAGGGTGCGGGGCCCGACCCGGCCTTCGAACAGCGAGCGCACGGCGGCCTCCTTGACGGCCGCGGGGCGGCCGGCATCGGAGAGCATGCGCACCAGCTGATTGCTGGAGTCGATGGCATCGGCCATCGAGAACAGCTCCTCGGCCTCGGTGTCCGGCACGGCGTCGGCCGCGGGGGCGGCCTCTGCCTGTCGGAGCACCTCGGCGAAGGAGGTGGAGGAGGTTCCTCGCATCACGGGTCCTTATCGGGTGGTGGTCTGGCTCGACTCGAGGTCGTCCAGGAACCGGTCGATCACACGGCGGGAGCGCTCGTCGTCGGTGAGGGACTCCCCGACGATCTTCGAGGCGAGATCGCTGGCGAGGGTTCCCACCTCGCCGCGCAGCTCGGCCGCGGCGGAGATCCGCTCGGCGCTCAGCTGCTGACGACCCGCGGTGAGCACGCGCTCGCTCTCCGCCTCGGCACGGGCACGGGCCTCGTCGACGATCTTCTGGCCGTCGGCGCGCGCCTTCTCGCGGATCGCAGCGGCTTCCTGACGCGCCGCCGCGAGCTCCTGCTCCTGGTCGTTCCTGAGTTGGTCAGCCTGCTCCTGGACCTGCTCCGCATGGCGGATGCCGCCCTCGATCTTCTCGCTGCGCTCGTCGAGCACGGCGTTCATGCGCGGGAGCACGAACTTCATGAAGACGCCCGCGAAGATCAGCAGGAAGATCGCCGACCAGACGATCTCCTCCGGGAGCGGGATGAGCAGCCGCCAGCCGGGTACGGTGTCTGCTCCTTCGGCAAGAATCATCGACTCTGCCTCAGAAGATCAGGCCGGTGACGATCGCCAGCAGCGCGAGGATCTCGGTGAACGCCACACCGATCAGCATGGTGGTCTGCAGCTGCGAGCGCATCTCGGGCTGACGGGCCTGCGCCTCGGCGGTCTTGCCGACGAGGATGCCGAGGCCGATGCCCGGGCCGATCGCGGCGAGGCCGTATCCGAGGGTCGCGATGTTGCCGGTCACCTCAGCGAGGATGGTGGACTCCATGGGGTGTTTCCTTTCGTTGTGCCGCGCTGGGGGCGACGATCAGGTTTTTGGGGGTCGGGAAGGTCGGGGACCGCTCGGCGGGGCCGGGTGACCTGCCGCCGCAGCGGGGGTCAGTGCTCGTCGGAGGTGGCGAGCTGGATGTACACGGCGGTCAGCATCGTGAAGATGAAGGCCTGCAGCGCGGCCACGAAGATCTCGAATCCGTAGATCCCGATCGCCATCGCGCCGGCGAAGGGCGAGATCGCGATCAGCCAGTCGCCCGAGAACAGCAGCGCGTGGGTCATGCCGATGAACACCACGATCATCATGTGCCCGGCGACCATGTTCGCCAGCAGTCGGATGGTCAGTGAGGCCCAGCGGATCACGACGACCTGGAGCAGCTCGATCGGGATCAGCAGGATGTAGATCGGCCACGGGATGCCGGGGGGCATCGTCTCGGCGCGGAGGTAGCCGAGGAAGCCGTGCTTGCGGATGCCGGCGCCCACGTAGGTCACGAACGTCCACAGCGCCATCAGCAGCGGCAGGCCGATGACCGAGGTCCCGGCGAGGTTGAGGCCGGGGACGACTCCGGCGAGGTTCATCGACAGGATGAACACGAACATCGTGATCAGCATCGGGGCGAAGCGCTTGCCGTCCTTCAGGCCCAGCGTGTTCGCGATGATGTTGTTGTTGACGAAGTCGATGACGAGCTCGACCGCACTCTGGACCCGGCCGGGGACCAGCTTTGCGCGCGAGGCGACGATGCACATGAAGATGAGCACGGCCGCAAGCACGATGAGACGCACGAGCTGGACCCGGTTGAACTCGAAGACGGTGCCTTCGAAGAGGATCGCGTCGGGGAAGAACTCACCCAGCGTCGGGATGTGGAAGAACGAGTCGTCCTCGGCGTGCAGCGTGGGGCTGAGGTCTGCGGTGTTCAGCTCGATCTCCCGTGGTCTGGGGCCGACAGCGGGGTGCCGTGCCTCGGTGTCATTCTCGATCGGTGCCGTCCCGGATGCGGCCTCCATGGTGTCCAACGATGGACGTGGACGGGGCGGCCCGGCTGGTCGATCAGTGCTCGGCCCGCTCCCGGTTATGCACCGTGATCAGCGCTCGAACACCTCGTGAAGCATAACAGAGGATCGCCTTCCGGCATGGGTCCTAGGAGTGCTCGTCGGGGCTCCCGGCAGGGTCCACATCGAGCGGTTGCCGAGTGCGGGCCAGCACCACGGCCTCGACGAGGACGGCCGAGACCGCACCGACCAGCAGTGCGAGCCCGATCCATGTGCTCGAGACGGACTCGACGTCCCTGACCAGCAGTAGGACCAGGATCACAGCGAACATCTTGACCGCCCAGGAGCCCAGCACGGTCGCGGCCATGCTCACCGGGGTGAGGCGGGGCCCGGCGAAGGTGATCGCGACGGTCGGGAGGACGATCGCCAGGGTGAGCCCGGTGCCCACCAGCGCGCCGAGCAGGGCGGCGCTCTCGGGGCGGATCGCCGCGATCGCGAGCAGGACGAGATCGGCGACCAGGCCGACGCCGGCGGCGATCAGCGTCGCGCGCTGCATGGAGCGGTCGCTCGCGGCGCGCCGCGGGGAGCGCGGGCTCGAGGAGGCGGGGGTCTCAGGCTGAGCGGGCATCGGAGTCCTTCCGGTGGCGGCCGGGCCGCCATCTGAGCGGGTCGAAGGTGAGCAGGACGGCCAGGAGCATCCCGATCGCCCAGAAGATCCCGACCACGTGCCGCGGGGCCATCAGCGGGAGCAGCAGGCCCACGCAGATCACGATCGTCCAGGTGTACATGATCAGCACCGCGGTGCGCTTGGAGTGCCCCAGGCCCAGCAGGCGGTGGTGCAGGTGCGCCTTGTCGGCGTGGAAGGGGGACTTCCCCGAGCCGATCCGTCGCACCACGGCGAGGCCGAAGTCGAGGATGGGGATCACCATCACGCCGATCGGCAGCAGGATCGGCAGGAACTGACCGAAGAAGTCTGCGCCGGAGAGGGTAACGGGGTCGACCTGGCCGGTGACGGCGATCGTGGAGGCCGCGAGCAGCAGGCCCAGCAGCATCGAGCCCGAGTCCCCCATGAAGATCCGGGCGCGCGTGAGGTTGTGCGGCAGGAAGCCCAGACAGGCCCCGATCATCACGGCAGTCAGCAGTGCGGCGAGCGAGGAGTAGTCGGAGGCCGAGGTGTCGCGCGTGAGCATGTACGCGTAGTAGAAGAAGGCGGAGCCGCCGATCGCCATCACGCCGGCGGCGAGGCCGTCCAGGCCGTCGACGAAGTTCACGGCGTTCATGCTGACCACCACCACGAGGACCGTGAGGATCAGCGCCGCGCGCCCCGACAGGACGGTCATGCCGTTGATCGGGAGGGTCACCAGGCTCACCCCCTGCCAGGCGAGCAGCAGCGCGGCGAGCACCTGGCCGGCGAGCTTGGTCATCCAGTCGAGGTCCCAGCGGTCGTCGGCCGCGCCGAGCAGACACACCAGCGCCGCGGCGGAGAGAATGGCCCAGGGCTGGCGGGAATCGTGGAAGAGCCCTTCGAGGAAGGGCACGTTGCTCGCGATCAGCATCGCGGCGACCACGCCGGTGAGCATCGCCAGCCCTCCCAGGCGCGGGGTGACGGCGTCGTGGACGTCGCGCTCCCGCACCGCGGTCATCGCCCCGGCGCGCCGGGCCAGCAGCCGCACCGCGGGCGTCACCAGGAAGGTGACCGCCGCCGCGAGCAGCAGCAGGAACAGGTAGATCCTCACCCGGGCATGTGCTCCGGGCGGGCGGGGCCGTCGTCCGGCCGGCCCTCCGGCGCGGCGGCCGTCGACCCGGAGGTCGAGGGCTCGGAGACCGGGGACCCGGAGTCCGATCCGGCGGTCGAGGCCTCAGCGGTCGAGGGCTCGGAGGTGGAGGGCGCGACGTCCGACGGCGCGGCGGTGTCCTCGCCGGTAGCGGCCAGCGGCGTCTCGGCCGGGCCCTGCGGGACGCTCTCGAGCTCGGGCTCGGAGGGGAGGTCGAGGACGGAGGGGGCGTCCCCGTCGGCCTCGCCGGCGGGCGCGGCGTCGGAGGCGCCCTCGGCGCTCGCCGTCGAGGTCCCGTGCTCGCCGTCGTCGCCCTGCTCCCCCGCCGCGTCCTCGGCCTCCTCCTCGGAGGGCTCGGGCTCGGAGGCAGTGAAGATGTCGCCGACCACGTCGATGATCTGCTGCTTCGTGATGGCGCCCTCGCGCACGATCTCGGCAGGCGTGACGGTGGCGTCGAGGATCGTGGAGCTCGCGCCGATCCGGGCGGCGCCCCCGTCGAGGTACACCTCGACCGCGTCGCCGAGCTGGGTCGCGGCGTCGAGCACGGAGGTCGCCGCCGGCTTGCCGTGGCGGTTCGCGCTGGAGACGGCGAGCGGGCCGGTGCGGCGCAGCAGCTCGAGGGCGGTCTCGTCCTCCGGCATGCGCAGGGCGACGGTGCCGCGGGTCTCGCCCAGGTCCCAGGTGAGCGAGGGCTGGGCGGTGAGGATGATGGTCAGCGCACCGGGCCAGAGCGCCTCGGCGAGGTCCTCGACGTACTCGGGCAGGTCGGTCGCCAGCGCCATCAGCACGGCGTGGTCGCCTATCAGCACGGGCGGCGGGGTGTCGCGGCCGCGACCCTTCGCCTCGAGCAGGTCCTGCACGGCCTGCGGGGTGAACGCATCGGCGCCGATCCCGTAGACGGTGTCGGTCGGCAGGACGATGAGACCACCGCCCCGCACGGCGTCGACGGCGGCGGCGAGGGCCTCCTCGCGGGTTTCTGGGTTCTGGGTGTCGTGCACGCTCACCGTGACAGTCTCGCATGTCCGTCCTGCGACTCCGATGCACGACGGCGCGCGATCAGGAAGCGGTCGCGTCCGGTGAGGTCAGGGACCGTGAGGATCCCCTCGAAGCCGCCGTGGTCGCGGGCGAGGGCGCGCGTCGCCCCGCCCTGCACGTCGGCGTGCTCCATCACGAGCAGGCCGCCGGGCCGCAGCAGCCGCGCCGCCCAGGCCACGACGGCGCACGGGACCGCGAGACCGTCCTCTCCCCCGCCGAAGAGGGCGCGGTGCGGGTCGTGCGCGAGGACCTCGGGGTCCTGGGGCACGGCGCCGGCGGGGATGTAGGGCGGGTTCGAGAGGACGGCGTCGACGGGGGCCGCCGCGGCGAGCTCCGGGACCTCCCCCAGCAGGTCGGCGTGCAGCACCCGGCCGCGGCCGGGACCGGCGAGCTCGAGGTTCTCGGCGGCGAGCTCCGCGGCGGCGCCGTCGACCTCGACCGCCAGCACG
>NZ_KV788663.1:0-1830 GCF_001807385.1 Brachybacterium sp. HMSC06H03
CCCGGGGCAGATGCCCCGGGCCGCCCCCGTTCCGTGCGCCGTGAGACCGACGGCGGTCGGTCCACGAGCCGGATCAGTCCACGAGCTGCAGCAGCGCGTTCTCGATCAGCTCGGGCATCGCCGGGTGGATCCAGTACTGGGTGGCGGCGATGTCGCGGGCCGTCTGCCCGGTGCTCATCGCCTGGATCAGCAGCTGGATCAGCGTCGTCGCCTCGGGGCCGATCAGGTGGGCGCCGAGGATCTCGGTGGTCTCCGCGTCCGCGATGATCTTCGCGAAGCCGGTGGTGTCCTCCAGCGCCCAGCCGTAGGCGATCGAGGCGTACTCCTGCACCGCCACGCGCACCTCGCGGCCGCTCGCGCGCGCGGTCTCCTCGTCCATCCCCACCCAGGCGACGTGGGGATCGGTGAACACGCCGCTCGGGACCGGCATCGTGTCGGAGCGCCGCAGCTGCTCGGGGTGCAGCACGTTGTGCCGCACGATCCGCTGCTCGTGGTTCGCGACGTGCTTGAGCTGGTGGGGGCTGGAGAGGTCGCCGAAGGCGAAGACGCCCTCGCGCACCTCTCCCCCGGCGAGGACGCGCTGGTACACGTCGACCTCGACGCGGCCGTCCTCGGCGACGTCGATCCCCGCGGCCCGCACGTCCAGCAGGTCGGAGTTGGGGCGGCGGCCGACGGCGACCAGCAGCTCCTCGGCCCGCAGCGTCTCCTCGCGGCCCTCTCGCGTGCCCCGCAGCTCGACCCCGTCGGCCGTGCGCCGGGCCGAGGTGGTGTCGAAGCCGGTCACCAGTCGCACCCGCTCGCCGAGGATCTCGGTGAGGCGCGCGGAGACGTCGGCGTCGGCGGCGCGCAGCACCCGCTGCGAGCGGGCGATCAGGGTGACCTCGACGCCGAGCGCGGAGAGCACGTGCGCCATCTCGACGGCGACCACCCCGGAGCCGAGGATCGCGAGGGAGGCGGGCAGCGCCTCCACGCGCATGATCGTGTCGGAGGTGTGCGGGGCGAGGTCCGCGAGCCCGTCGATCGGCGGGAGGACGGGGCGGGAGCCGGCGCCGAGCACGATGGTGTCGGCGGTGATCCGCTGCCGGCTGCCGTCGTTGCCGTCGACGTGCAGCTCCTTCTCCCCCACGAAGCGGGCGGTGCCGCGCAGCAGGGTGAGGTTCGCGTTGTCCTCGTGGTCGCGGCGGTAGGCCTCGCCGCCGGCGGTGATCGGGTCGATGCGCCCGAAGATGCGGTCGCGGATCGCCGGCCAGTCCACGTGCTGCAGCTGCGCGGTCAGGCCGAAGCGGGCCGCGTCCGCGGGGGTCGCCGCGAGATCCGCAGTGTGCACGAACATCTTCGTGGGGATGCAACCCAGGTTCAGGCAGGTCCCGCCGAACACGCGGTCGGGGCCGACGCCCCGATCGATCTGCACGATGGTGCGGTCGGCGAGATCGGGGCCCGGGAAGGAGTTCGCCGAGCCGGAGCCGATGAGGGCGATGTCGTAATGGGTCGTCTCAGTCACCGCCTCAGGCTAGCCCCGCGCCGAAGCCGATGATGTGGCCCAGATCCCCCATGGACCGTCAAGTCACACCAAGTCGCACCATGCTCGCCCGGCGCGGGCAAAACCTCGTTCAAAACGAGGGGGCGGCCCTTTCAACTCGGTGTTCCTCCCCGGGGCCCGGCTCCTACCGTGGATGCCACGTCCACAGCCCATCGGCCCGGCACCCGCCCCGCGGTGCGGCCGCGCGGCACGGGAACGGCCTCCCCGCCCGGGGAGTCGGGCACGATCCCCTTCCCCGAGGGTCGTCACCGCAGGACGCCCGGACCAGCAGGACCCCCGCCTCGCCCCGA
>NZ_KV788664.1:0-10493 GCF_001807385.1 Brachybacterium sp. HMSC06H03
GGCCCGGCGCTCGACGCGCTCGCCTGGGGGCCCAGCGCCGTCACCGGCAGCGGGAAGCTCGCCGCCGCGCTGCGCCAGGCCGGGATCGTCGAGCCCGACGGGGAGAGCCTGCACATCCCCCGCTCCGTGCACCTCGCCCTGCGCGACGGGAGGGTGCGTCGCAGCCACACGGCGCAGCGCCCCGTGCCCGAGGGCCCGGAGGCCACCGAGCGGATCCCCGGCTCCCGCACCGCCCAGGCCGTCGAGCGGGCCTTCGAGGCGCTGCGCCTGCTGGGCACCGTGCGCAGCTTCGACGAGGACCCGCCCGGGGTGCTAAAGCGCGGCGGACTCCCCCAGCGGGACCTGCGCCGCCTCGCCGAGCGCGCCGGCGCCCCGCTGCTGGACCACGCGACCGTGCTGCAGAGCGCCTGGCAGGCCGGGCTGATCGGGCACGACGGCCAGGAGTGGCATCCCACCCGCGACTGGGACGTGCACCGGATGCTGCCCCCGTCCCAGCGCTGGGCCGAGCTCGTGCTCGCCTGGGCACGCGGGCACCACCTCGCCGCCGTGGTCGGCACCCCCGACTCCTCGGGGACGGGCCGCTCGCTGCTGTCCGACCACACCCGACGCGACGGCGTGCGCACCCGGCGCGGCAGCCTGCTGCGCCTGCTGCGCACGAGTCCGGGCGTGGACGCGACCGAGGACTCGCTCGTCGCGGCGCTCGCCTGGGCGTTCCCGCTGGTGCCCTCCGAGGTGCTGCGGGAGGAGACCTCGGCGCTGCTGGTCGAGGGCCGGGCACTCGGCGTGCTCGACGGCGGCAGCCTCACCGTGCTCGGCCAGGCACTGGTCCCGGCCCTCGACGAGGACATCACCACCGCCGACGCCCGCCTCGCCGCGGCGCTGGAGGAGGTCGCCCCCGCCCCGGTCGAGGAGGTGCTGCTGGACGCCGACCTCACCGCCGTGATCCCGGGCCGCCCCGCCGAGCGCCTGCTCCCGCTGCTGGACTGGACCGAGGTGATCTCCCGCGGCGGCGCGCTCACGCTCCGCTTCAGCGCCGCCACGGTGAGGCGGGCCCTCGGCGACGGCCGCGATGCCGAGGCGCTGCTCGCCCTGCTCGAGGACGTCTCCCGCTCCCCCGTCCCGCAGGCCCTGACCTACCTCCTGCGCGACGAGCAGCGACGGCACGGGCGGGTGCAGGTCTCCCGCGCCTCGACCGTCCTCACCGCCGAGCCCGAGGTGCTGGACCTGCTGCAGGCCGCGTCCGAGGCGGTGCCGCTGGGGTTGCACCGTCTCGCGCCGACCGTCGCCGTGACCCTCTCGGATCCGGGCTTCGCCCTGCAGATCGCCCGGCAGGCCGGGCTGTCGCCGCAGGCCGTCGGCCCCGACGGGAAGCCCGTGTCCGAGGAGCTGTCGCACTCGCTGCGTCCCGGACCGGTCGATCCCGATCTCGTGACCGTCGAGGGCCCGGAGCTGCGGATCCCCGCCGCGGAGGCGGTCGCGCGGATCCGCGACGCTGAGGAGGGCGGCACCGACCTCAGCGTCACCGACCGGCTGCTGGACGCGATCGCCCGGTCCGCCGAGATTCCGCTCGGCATCGTCGACGGGCAGGGCGGCGTGGTCGTCAAGCAGGCCCTCCCGCTCTCCCTGGAGGGCGGCCGACTGCGGGCCCGCGAGTCCGGCAGCCAGGAGGAGTTCGCGGTGCTCGTGCACCGGGTGACGCTCGGCTGAACGCGGCCCTGCGGCCGTGCAGGTCACGGATCGGTCCATGGGGAGCACTCCCCATGGCGGAGCACCTCCTGCATCGGGGTACTATTCGGCTCGCCAGGCACGGGGCGACCTCAGCGCCTCCCTGGGGCCCGGGCGCAACCGTCTCGGGGCACGATCATCAGGAAAGAGGGGTTTCCCATGACCGCACCCGTCCCTAACGCCGCGAGCGAGAAGACCAAGAAGAACGCGCTGATCGCCATGATCGTCGGCTTCGTCTGCGGCGGCGTCCTGCCCGGCGTGCTGGGCCTGCTCGGCTATCTCAAGGCCGATCAGGAGCCGGAGACCGCCCGCAAGTTCACGAAGTGGGCCTGGATCGCTTTCGCGATCTGCTGGGTTCTGGCGATCATCCTCATCGTCATCTACGTCATCGTCATCGTCTCGGTCGCGAACTCGGGCATGGACTACTGACCCCATCTGCTCCACGACGAAGGCCCCGGACCGCTCGGTCCGGGGCCTTCGTGGATCAGCGGCGAAGCGCCGAGCGATCAGTCCTGCGTCCGATCGACTGATCTCCTACCGCTCGTACCTCGCAGTACGTCGATCAGTCCTGCTTGGTCTCGCGCCGGTCCTGGGTCCACTCGACGTGGAAGGTGCCCTCGGTGTCCACGCGCTGGTAGGTGTGGGCGCCGAAGTAGTCGCGCTGGGCCTGCACCAGGGCGGCCGGGAGGCGCTCGGCGCGCACCGCGTCGTAGTAGGACAGGGTCGAGGAGAAGACCGGAACCGGGTAGCCGGAGGCCGCCGCGAAGGCGACGATGCGGCGCCAGGCCGGGATGCACTTGGCGATCTCCTCGGTGAAGTACGCATCGGCCAGGAGCAGCGGCAGGTTCGCGTCGCGCTCGTACGCCTCGGTGATGCGGTTGAGGAAGCGGGCGCGGATGATGCAGCCGCCGCGCCAGATCCGCGCCATCGCGCCGAGGTCGATGTCCCAGCCGTACTCCTTCGCGCCGGCCGCGATCTCGTCGAAGCCCTGCGAGTAGGAGACGAGCTTCGCCGCGTACAGCGCCTTCTGGAGGTCGTCGATGAACTGCGCCTTGTCGGCGATCTCCAGGGTCTGCGCCTCGGCCTTCAGCACGCCGCGAGCGGCCTCGCGCTGCGGGGTCGAGCCGGAGGTGGAGCGGGCGAAGGTCGCCTCGGCGATGCCGGTGACCGGGACGCCGAGGTCCAGCGCGGTCTGCACGGTCCAGGCGCCGGTGCCCTTCTGGGCGGCGCGGTCGAGGATGACGTCGACGAAGGGCTTGCCCGAGGTCTGGTCGGTGTGGTGGAGCACCTCGGCGGTGATCTCGATGAGGAAGGACTCCAGATCGCCCTTGTTCCACTCGGCGAAGACGTCGCCGATCTCGGAGGCGCCCATGCCCAGCGCCTTGGACATCATGTCGTAGGCCTCGGAGATGACCTGCATGTCCGCGTACTCGATGCCGTTGTGGACCATCTTCACGAAGTGGCCCGCGCCGTCGGCGCCGACGTGGGTGCAGCAGGGGACGCCGTCCACGTGGGCGGAGATCTTCTCGAACATCGGGCCGAGGCGGTCGTAGGACTCCTTGGTGCCGCCGGGCATGATCGAGGGGCCGTTCAGGGCGCCCTCCTCACCGCCGGAGACGCCGGAGCCGACGAAGTGCAGGCCCTTCTCGCGCAGCGCGGCCTCGCGACGACGGGTGTCGCCGAACAGGGCGTTGCCCGCGTCGACGATGATGTCGCCCTCCTCCATGAGGGAGGCGAGCTCGTCGATCACGGCGTCGGTGGGCTTGCCGGCCTTGACCATGATGATCGCCACGCGCGGCTTCTGCAGGGAGGCGACGAAGTCAGCCATGGACTCCGACGGGTAGAACTCGCCCTCGGAGGCGTAGTTGTCCATGACCGTCTCGGTCTTGCCGACGGAGCGGTTGTGGATCGCGACCTTGAAGCCGTTGCGGGCGAAGTTCCGGGCGAGGTTCGAGCCCATCACCGCCATACCGGTGACGCCGATGTCCGCGACATCGGCAGGGGACGGGGCAAAGCTGGCCATGGGTTCTCCTCAGATCGTGTGACTGTCGAGCCGGGCCGAACCGCGGCGCCGAAGGCGTCGGCGGGCATCGCGGGCCCGACCCATCGCGGTCCATCCTAGGGAATTCCGGCCCGAGACGTTCCCGTGTGCCAGCGCTTGCCGCGCAAGGGTGGCCGCGAACACCGTACCGTCACCCAGGGGGAAGCGGGAGGACGCTCTCCCCGCATGCCTGGACACACCTCGAGAGCGAGCCGCCCGATGCCTCAAGCCCCGTACGATCCGCAGCCCGCCCCCGGCGCCCCGGGTGCTGCACCGCAGGGCTCGGCCGGCGCTCCCGGCCCGACCCCGGGCACCGACCTCGGCGCCGACCTCGGGGCGGGACTGCGCTTCGCGGGCACCGGCCTGCTGCGCGGCGCGACCGCGCTGCTGGGCGTCGGCGCGCTCTACGCCGTGGCCATGCTCGTGGTGGTCGGCGTCGGCTTCGCCCTCACGCTCTTCCTCTCGATCGCGATGGTCGAGACGTCCTCGCCGGCCGGCGGCGCCCCCTCCTTCGGCCAGATGATCGTGATCTTCGCGCTGTGCTTCGTGCTGGTGCTGGTCACCGGAGTGGTCGGAGCGCTGTGGCAGGCCGGTGCCGCGCAGGCCGGCGGGATCCTCGCCGGCGGCGAGCGTCCGAGCTTCCGCCAGGGCCTGATCGGCCCCGGCCGGGTGGTCACCACCGCCGTGCTCGTGCTCGTGATCGTGATGATCGGCTCGGTGCTCCTCTACCTCCCCGGCATCATCGCCGCCGTGCTGCTGTTCTACGCGATCCCCGCGGCGCTGCGCGGGGCGTCCCCCGGCCAGGCGCTGCGTGAGTCCGTAGCGACGGCTACGTCGAACCTCGGCGTCACGATCGTCGGCTTCCTGATCACGATGGTGGCCTCCTCGATCGGCGGGACGCTGGTCGTCGGCTTCATCGCGGTCATCCCCTTCACCGTCCTGCTCCAGATCGGGCTCTACGAGAGGGTCAACGGGCGCACGCCGTCCCTGCCCGCCTGATCCCGGCCCCGCCGCACCCCGCATCCGAGCCCGCGCCCCGTCCTGGGAGCGCGGGCTCGTGCACGTGCCGGCCCGGGGAGGCGCCCCTCACGTCGCCCCCTCCCCGGCCCGGACGGGACGTAGCCTGATCCGATGACCGACGGCCCCCTCATCGTCCAGAGCGACAAGTCCCTCCTGCTCGAGGTCGACCATCCCTCGGCGCAGGCCGCCCGGATCGCGATCGCGGCCTTCGCCGAGCTCGAGCGGGCGCCCGAGCACGTGCACACCTACCGCATCACCGACCTCGGGCTGTGGAACGCGCGCGCCGCCGGCTACGACGCGGAGACCGTCGTCGCGGCGCTCGTGGACCACTCCCGCTACCCGGTCCCCCACTCGCTGCTGATCGACGTGGCGGACACGATGGACCGCTACGGGCGCCTGCAGCTGCTCTCCGACCCGCAGCAGGGGCTCGTGCTGCACGGCCTGGACCGCGCGGTGCTCGAGGAGGTCACCCGCGCCAAGCGGGTCCAGGGCATGCTCGGCGAGCGCGTCGACGACACCACGGTCAAGGTTCATCCCTCCGAGCGGGGCGCGCTCAAGCAGGCGCTGCTGAAGCTCGGCTGGCCAGCCGAGGACCTCGCCGGCTACGTCGACGGGGAGGCGCACCCGATCGCTCTGGCGGAGGACGGCTGGCAGCTGCGCCCGTACCAGACCGAGGCGGTGGACGGCTTCCGCCACGGCGGCTCGGGCGTGGTGGTCCTCCCCTGCGGCGCGGGCAAGACCCTCGTCGGCGCCGGGGCGATGGCCGCGATGCAGCGCACCACGCTGATCCTGGTGACCAACACCGTCTCCGCCCGCCAGTGGCGGGACGAGCTGCTGGCCCGCACCACCCTCACCGAGGACGAGATCGGCGAGTACTCCGGCACGACGAAGGAGATCCGCCCGGTCACGATCGCCACCTACCAGGTCCTCACCATGAAGCGGAAGGGCGTCCACCCGCACCTGGAGCTGATGAGCGCCCGCGACTGGGGTCTGATCCTCTACGACGAGGTGCACCTGCTGCCCGCTCCCGTGTTCCGGATGACTGCGGACCTGCAGGCCCGGCGCCGTCTGGGTCTGACCGCGACGCTCGTGCGCGAGGACGGCCGCGAGGGCGAGGTCTTCTCGCTGATCGGGCCGAAGCGCTACGACGCGCCGTGGAAGGACATCGAGGCGCAGGGCTACATCGCCCCGGCCGTCTGCACCGAGGTGCGGGTGACCCTGCCCGCCTCGGACCGCATGGCCTACGCGATGGCGGAGGCCTCCGATCGGCCCCGCCTCGGCGCCGCGCACGGTGCGAAGGTGCCGGTGGTCGAGCGGATCGCCCGCGCCCATCCCGGGGAGCCGCTGCTGGTGATCGGCCAGTACCTCGACCAGCTCGAGGAGATCGCGGAGCACCTCGGCGCGGAGCTGCTGACCGGGCAGACCCCGGTCAAGCGTCGCCAGCAGCTGTTCGCCGACTTCCGCGAGGGCCGGATCGACCGCCTGGTCGTCTCGAAGGTCGCGAACTTCTCGGTCGACCTGCCCGAGGCCTCGGTCGCGGTCCAGGTCAGCGGCGCCTTCGGCTCCCGCCAGGAGGAGGCCCAGCGCCTCGGCCGCCTGCTGCGCCCCAAGGCCGACGGGCGCTCCGCGCACTTCTACACCGTCGTCATGCGCGACACCCAGGACCAGGACTTCGCCGCGCACCGTCAGCGGTTCCTCGCCGAGCAGGGCTACGCCTACTCGATCGTGGACGCCGAGCAGCTCGACGGGGCGCTCGACGCGGGCTGAGCCGCCCCGGGCCGCACATCCGTCGGCCCGGCTCCACGGCGAGGGGACGCGACGTCGTTACAGTGGGCACGCACGACATCCCCGCCGGCCCTGCCGGCGCTTCCCCGCCGCCACGTCGGCCGTCCCCAGGAGATCGACATGACCGCACCCGACGATCCCACCCGCACCCCCGGCCCCGACGGCGCCGCGCACCCCGCGGACGACCAGACGCCCACCCCCGAGGCGACCCGTCCCGCGGACACCGCACCGACCGACCGACGCGCCGCCGAGCGCGCCGCCGCCCAGGACCCCGCCCCGCAGAAGGACGAGGTCCCCTCCTCCGGCGGCAAGACCGCGACGACCTGGATCGCGCTGATCCTCGGCGCGATCGTGCTGGTGCTGCTGCTGATCTTCGTGATCCAGAACAACGTCTCGGCCCGCTTCCAGTACTTCGGGGCGGAGTTCGACCTCCCCCTCGGCGTCGCGATGCTGCTCGCCGCGATCGCAGGTGCGCTGGTCATGGCCCTGGTCGGCTCGGTGCGCATGATCCAGATGGGCTGGACGATCCGCAAGCTGCGCAAGCAGCAGGAGAAGGTCCAGCGCTCCCTGCGCTGAGGTCGCCCAGGAGACGTCCAGCCATCTCCCAAGCAGACGGAGGACGGTAGAGCCATGACTGCTGCGAGCGAGGAGAACGACTACGAGGCACGCCTCCTGGTCGTCGACGACGAGCCCAACATCCGCGACCTCCTGGCCACCTCCCTGCGCTTCGCCGGCTTCGAGGTGTTCACCGCCTCCACCGGCAACGAGGCGATCCGGGAGGCGACCGAGCACCAGCCGGACCTCGTGGTCCTGGACGTGATGCTCCCGGACATGGACGGCTTCACCGTCACGCGCCGCCTGCGCGACCGCGGCGAGCAGTACCCGATCCTCTTCCTCACTGCGAAGGACGAGACGCAGGACAAGGTCGCCGGCCTCACCGTCGGCGGCGACGACTACGTCACCAAGCCCTTCAGCCTCGAGGAGGTCGTCGCCCGGATCCGGGCCGTGCTGCGCCGCACCCACAGCGGCTCGGAGACGGCAGTGGACAGCGCCCTCGTCGTCGGCGACCTGCGCCTGGACGAGGACTCCCACGAGGTCCACCGCGGGGAGGTGAACATCGAGCTGTCCCCCACCGAGTTCAAGCTCCTGCGCTACCTCATGCTGAACTCGGGTCGCGTGGTCTCCAAGACCCAGATCCTCGACCACGTGTGGGACTACGACTGGTCCGGCGAGGTGGGCATCGTCGAGTCCTACATCTCCTACCTGCGTCGCAAGATCGACGTGGTGGGCGAGCCGATGATCCACACCAAGCGCGGCATCGGCTACGTGCTGCGCGCCGCCGAGGGCGCCTGACCCCGACGCCCGACCCGAGGAGCACCACCCCGTGGCCCTGCCGAGCCTGCGCACCGAGCGCCCGATGTCCCTGTGGACCCGGATCGTCGCGCTGATCTCGCTGCTGCTGGTGCTCGGCGTGGTCGTCACCGGGAGCCTGTCGCTGTTCCTGCTGAACCGCACCCTGATCCAGTCAGTCGACAACAACCTGCAGTCCTCGGTCGGCGGGATGCTCTCCCTGGCGCAGCACGAGCTCGCCGGGGACGACGACGCCATCACCTCGAGCACGTACATCCCGGTGGAGTACGCGGTCGAGGTCCGCGACGAGCAGGGACGGCCGATCGAGCAGGAGGTCTTCCACTACGGGACCGGGAAGGTCTCGGTGCAGTTCCCGCACCTCACCGACGAGCAGATCCTGCAGCGCGGCGGGCGCCCCTTCACGGTGCTGGACTCCGCCGAGAACCGCTGGCGGGTCATCGCGATGGTCAACTCCGGACCGGACAAGGGCAGCGTGTACGTGGCCCTGCCGCTGACCTCGGTGGACCGCACCATGCACGAGATGGCGCTGATCATCGTGCTGGTCGGAACCCTCGTGGTGCTGGTCGGGATGGGCGCGGGAGGGTACGTCACCCATCGGGCGCTCGAGCCGCTGCGGGACGTGGAGGCCACCGCCTCCCAGATCGCCGGCGGCGACCTCTCCCAGCGCGTGCCCGTGACGGACACGAGCCTCGAGGTGCACGACCTCGCGCTGTCGCTGAACGAGATGCTGGTGCGGATCGAGCAGGCCTTCGCCGCGCAGTCCGCCTCGGAGGAGAGGGCCACCGCCTCGGAGGCGAGGATGCGCCGCTTCGTGGGCGACGCCTCCCATGAGCTGCGCACGCCGCTGGCCGCGATCCGCGGCTTCGGGGAGCTGTACCGGATGGGGGCCCTGCGCACCGACGAGGACACCGCCTCGGCGATGCGCCGCATCGAGGACGAGGCGCGGCGCATGGGCTCCCTCGTGGAGAACCTGCTGCGCCTGGCGCGGCTCGACGAGCGCCCCGACCTCGACCTCGAGCCGCTCGACCTCACCGACGCCCTCTTCGACGCCGCCCAGGACCTGCGCGCCCTGGACCCGGACCGGCAGGTCATGGTCGTCTCCCTGCAGGGGACGCCGCTGTCGGTGCAGCCGCACGTCCCGTTCGGGGTGCTGGGCGACGAGGCCTCGCTGCGCCAGGTGATCCTGAACCTGGTGGGCAACGCGAACCGCCACACCCCCAAGGGATCGCCGGTCGAGTTCGCGGTGGGCCGCCTCGAGGACGGCCGGGTCCGGATCGAGGTGCGCGACCACGGCGAGGGCATCGACGACGACCAGCGGGAGAAGGTGTTCGAGCGGTTCTACCGCACCGACTCCTCCCGCGTCCGCTCGGCGAGCCAGGGCGGCGGCGCGGGCCTGGGCCTGTCGATCGCGGCGACCATCGTCCAGCAGCATCGCGGGGCGATCGGCGTGCAGCCGACGCCCGGGGGCGGCGCGACCTTCTGGATCGAGCTGCAGGGCACGGACCTCGACCCCGAGCAGCAGGTGGAGCCGGACCAGCTGCGCGCGCTGACCCGCTCCGCCGGGAGCCCGGACGGGGCCGGCCCGCAGGACTGATCCGCTCAGCGGTGGGCGGCCGGTGCGTCCATCACCTGGCCGACGAAGCCCTCCTCGCCCGCCGCGCGAGCGAGCAGGTCCACGCGCTCCAGCAGTCGCTCGGCGGCCCGTCGGCCCTCCTCATCGTGCGCCTCGATCCGCGCCCTGCCGTGCGGCCGATCGCGGGTGAATCGAAAGGCGCCGGGCACCTCCGGCAGCGGATCGACGTGGCCGAGGAGCCCGACGATCAGGTCCCGCGGGACCGGATCGAGCCCCAGCGCGGCGGCGTGCTCGGCGCTGCGTCGGGCGCGGGCGGCGGGACGCTCGGAGAGCTTCACCCGCAGCCCGGAGCGCAGCAGGATCCGGGTCAGCTCGCGGTCGCCCACGAAGCGCACCCCCGCGGCCTCCAGGTCTCCGCGGGAGGCGGCGGGCCAGTCGTAGTGGTCGAGGTCGAAGGCCCGGGGCGGGAGGCCGGCGCGGGCGGCGGCCTCGTGCAATTCGTCGAGGGAGTCGTCCGAGATCAAGTGTCCCCACACGGTGCCGTGACGGGGCCAGCGCGGGGTGTCGGCGAAGACGGTCATCGGGTTCCTCCGCGGGCTCTGTGGGCGTCGGCGGTGCGAGGTGTGAGGGGTGTGCGGGGTGTGCTCGATCCTGCCAGAGCGCGCAGCAGGTGCTCCATCGGGCCGCGTCGTCCGCTCCGGCGCAGCAGCACGGCGGGCGGGAGCATGAGGAGCCAGCCGGCGAGCACGAGCGCCGCGGCGCCCGCGCTGCCGAGCTGCGCGCCGAGGTCGAGGGTGTACGGCGGGAACAGGAGCAGGCACAGGACCGACTGGGCGAGATACGCACTGAGCGAGACCGCGCCGAGCGCCTCGACGGCGCGCACCGCCGCGCCGAGGGGGTCGCGGGCTCCGACCCGTGCCTGGTCCGTGGCCGTGACCGTGGCCATGACCGTAGGCGTGGCGGCCGCGAGGCCGCCGT